>CAMMTE010000098.1:0-4846 GCA_946499755.1 uncultured Mycoplasmatota bacterium | reverse complement strand
TTCAACAGGAATAATCATATAAGTTAAATCACTACTAAATACAATCATAGTAAGAGAAACAAGAAATAAAGCTAGAACTAAATCAAGAGTAAAACCAAAACTATAATAAGATAAGGCAAATAAAATACCCGTTACTAGTTCAATAAAAAAGCTTAAGGGACTTATTTTTTGATGACAATATCTACATCTACCTTTTAAAAATATATATGAAAATAAAGGTATTAAATCTAGTCCCTTTAGTTCATGATGACAATTATCACAATAACTTCTACCTTTAATAAAAGAAGTATTAGTAGATAATCTTAGTCCAACACAACAAAAGAAAGACCCAAAAGCTAGGCCTATTATAAAGAAACAAATTATATATATTACTTCCATAACCTCACCTATTGAATCTTTCCATAAATATCAAACATCGGAACAACTATTGATAGAAGAATAGTACCAACTATTAAAGCCAAGAATGCTATCATTAATGGTTCTATAAAGCTTTGCATTTGTTTAACTAAAGTCTTATGTAAGACCTGATAATAGTTAGCAACTTTCTCCATCATTAATCCAAGTTGTCCAGTTTTCTCTCCTGTAACAATCATTTCATATGCTGCGACTGGAAAAGCCCAACTTCCTTTAAATGATTCTGATATATTAGCACCTTTATTAAGATTAATAATTGTCTTAGCAATTAACTCTTTATATATTTCATTATTAGTAATCTTAGATAAAACTTCCATACTATCAGTAATAAATACTCCATGATTTAATAATGATGCAAAAGTTTTTGTAAAGTTATATACTTCATTATAGATAACTATTTTACTAAATACTGGTATATGCATAACTACAAGTTGGACATTTTTTCTAAAACTTCTATTATGTTTATATAAGTAAATAAATATTCCTACAAAAATACCTAAGCCTAAAATGATAAACAAGTAATAATTAACAATAAAGTCGGACGCTCCCATTACAAATGTTGTAATAGCAGGTATTTCTGCATCATTATCTCTATACATGTCAACAAAGCTTGGAACTATACTAACAAGAATAAAGATAATAACACCTATTGCAATACAAAGTACTATAACAGGGTATGTCATAGCAGATACCATTGCTTTTCTATTTTCTTCTTTAGAAGTATAATAATCAGCCATATCATCTAAAACAGAAGTTAAATCTCCTGTAAGTTCTGCTGTTTTAATCATATTAACTAAAAGTATTGGAAATTTATCACCTTGTTTTTCCATCGCTGTAGATAAATTTTCTCCTCTTAAAAGTTCATATACAACTTTTTGGTATATTTTTCTTTGTTCTGGTTTCTCACTTTGTTTTTCCAAAATTCTAACAGAGTCAATTAACGAAATACCAGCTTTTAAATAAGTAGATAACTGTGTAAGAGAAAACGAAAGATCAGCAGCTTTAAATTTACCACCAATATTAATATCTATATCATAAGCTTTTCTTGGAACAACTTCTAATACTTCATAACCTTCATTTTGTAAAAAAAGTCTAACTTCATCAGCACTAGGTCCTTCAAAAGTACCATTAAGTATTTTCCCTTGACTTCCTTTAATTTTATATCTAAAAGAAATAGATGGTTCTTTATTAAGTTTTGCTTTTCTATCTGTTGCAATATTTTGTTCTGCCATTAAAGCTTCTACTTCTCTAATAGCACTATCATCATTTTCTTTAGCTCTTTCTTTAGCAGTTCTTTTCTCACTAGCCTTACCACGGCTTAATTTATCAATAACTGCTAAGACTCCACTATAAGCATAACTTAAAATACGTTTAGGAGTAAGTAATATGTATCTAACAATGTGATATATAAAGATAAAAGGCATTGCAACTATTTCCATATTTACTTCTCCTTTCTATTCTAGAATAATTATACCACTCTATTAAATTTATCACAAGTAATAAATTTTAATCATATATTAAAGTAAAGGAGAGTTAGTGAAATTATGTATAATGATTATTATGGAAACATGGGAAATCCAATGTGGCAAGGATTACCTAGAAGAAGTTTTAATTGGAATAGCATATTAAATAATACTCAAAGAACACTTGGAATAATTAATCAAGCGATACCTTTAATATATCAAGTAAAACCTTTAGTAAGTAATGCTAAAACACTATTTAGAGTAGCTAGTGCAATTAACGAAAAAGATGATGTTAGTAACGAAGAAATAACTAATGATAACAATAATTCAAATATAGAAGAAAAAGATAGTAATGGACCTATATTTTATTTATAGGAATTACTATCTTTTTATTATAATTCTTTAAATATATAAACATTTTCTTTTAAAGTTTGCTTAGAAAGTATAAAATCTCTATTATCTATCAAAATTCCTCCCATATGTTTATAGAAGTTATTAGCATTAGTATTTTCACTTAAACAGCCAACAATCATACTATTAAAGCCCATTTTTTTAATTTCTCCTTTAGCTTTTTCAAAAAGTATTTTTCCATATCCTTGATGTTTAACTTCATTCAATAAATATAAGGATTTTAACTCTCCTATATCTTGATAGTTATCATCTTTTGATTTACATACTCTAAACATACCTACATATTTATCATTTACTTTTAAAAGAAATGATTTATCTAAAGGTTTGTTTATATTATCTTTCGTTCTTTTTATAGAATTATTAATCTCTTCATCAGTATTAATTAGCTCTAAGAAATGATTATTAACTATTCCTTTATACGTTTGTTTCCAAGCAAGAGAATTTACTTTAACATAAAAATTAACATTATTAGAATTTAATTCTTCTATACAATAATTCACTAAAGTTTAACCTCTTCTTTTAATAGATTAATAAATTCATCTATACTTTCTGTAGTAGTATCTTTTTCTCCATGTTTTCTATAACTTACAGTATTATTATTTTTCTCTTCATTACCTAGAATAAGTGTATAATTAATTTTTCTAGTTTGAGCTTCTCTTAGACGATAACCTAATTTTTCATTACGATCATCTAATTCTACTCTAAATTCATTAGATTTTAATTTATCTGTTACTTCTTTAGCATAATCTCCTTGATATTCACTAGATACAGGAATAACTGCTACTTGAACAGGAGCTAACCAAAGTGGATATTTACCTTTAGTCTCTTCAATTAAGAAAGCAGTAAATCTATCAAAAGTACCAAAGATCGCTCTATGAATAACAACTGGAGTTTTCTTTTCACCATTTTTATCAATATATGATAATTCAAATCTTCTAGGTAAAAGGAAATCTAATTGACAAGTAGAAAGTGTTACTTCATTACCAACAGCAGGTTTAACTTCTACATCTAATTTAGGTCCATAGAAAGCTGCTTCTCCGATCGCTTCAAAGTATGGAATATTTAATTCATTAAGAACTTCTCTAAGTTTATTTTCAGCCATATCCCACATTTCATCATCATCAAAGTATTTTTCTTTATCATCTTTATCTCTTAGAGAAAGTCTAAATTTATAATCTTTAATACCAAAATCATGATATACATCAAGTATTAAATTAACAACTTTCATAAATTCATCTTTAATTTGTTCAGGAGTAACGAATAAATGAGCATCATTTTGACACATACATCTAACTCGCTCTAAACCTTTCATCGCTCCACTCGCTTCATATCTAAAATCAGTTGCAAATTCACCTATTCTAACAGGTAAATCACGATATGAATGTAATTTATTTTTATAAATTAACATATGATGAGGACAGTTCATTGGTCTTAAAACAAATTCTTCTTGATCAACTTTCATCATAGGGAACATATTTTCTTTATAATGATCCCAATGTCCTGAAGTTTTATATAAATCAACTGTACCAACACATGGAGTATAAACATGATTATAACCTAAAGCTTGTTCTTTTTTATAAATATAATTTTCTAGTTGTTTTCTAATAATAGCACCATTAGGTAACCACATAGGCATACCTGCTCCAACTAATTCATGAGACATAAATAGTTCTTGTTCTTTACCTATTTTACGATGATCTCTTTCTTTCGCTTCTTCTAATTCTTTTAAGTGAGCCTCTAAGTCTTCTTTATTTAAGTAACATACTCCATAAATACGTTGTAACATTTTATTATTAGCATCACCTTTAAAGTAAGCACCACTTACTTTTAATAGTTTAAAATATTTTAATTCTTTAGTATTTTCAACATGAGGTCCACGACAAAGATCAGTAAAATCTCCTTGAGTATAGCAAGTAATAACTTCATCATCCGGCATATTATTAATTAAGTCAATTTTATATGGATCATCTTTAAATAATTCTAAAGCTTCATCTCTACTTAATTCTTTTCTTACTATTTTTTTATTTTCTTTAGCAATTTTTTTCATTTCATTTTCTATTTTAGTTAAGTCTTCATCAGTTAGGGTTTTATCTCCTAAATCAATATCATAGTAAAACCCTTCTTCAATTACTGGTCCTACCCAAAATTTAGCATCAGGATATAACTTTTTAACAGCCTCTGCTAATAGATGCGCACATGAATGATTAAGTGGCATTAATTTTTCATTTTCTTTTATATTTATCATTTTATCCTCTCCTTTTCTTTTGATATGAAATTCCCATTTCCACTTTTATTTCTTTCGTAGAAGATGTCAGTGGATTCATATAAGGGATAATTATAGCATTTCTTTTATAATTTCTATCCCTAACTAAAATCCATTCTCCTGTTAATACTTGATCTAAACATATATTTTGAACTCTTCCACGTTTAGGAATAGGATTTCCTTCTCTTGTTAAAATTTGTTCCATTTCTTTATGAGTTAAACTTTCTTCACTATCGCAAGGAATATCATAAAAACTCCTTAAAAACTTTTTGGTGGTAATGCTCAAATCAAATTG
>CAMMTE010000097.1:0-5016 GCA_946499755.1 uncultured Mycoplasmatota bacterium | reverse complement strand
TTCTAGTTAATATTTATTACTACTCGAAAAGTTCGAGTTTCCTATCAATCTGGTGGAGATGAGGAGATTCGAACTCCTGTCCAAAAATAAAGCTACATAAACTTCTACAAGTTTAGATGATTAAGAAAATTCAAACTATTTTCTAGTAACCATCAACTAATAAAATAGTTCTAGTCTAAAAGATTCCATTATAGTCTAGACAAACTATAACTATATCCTGCTAAAATAAACCATCTTAACTTAACACAGGAAATTAAGAAAAGACAGTGCATTTACCTTTTACTAGGCGAAAGCTAACTCAGTGTTTTTATTAAATAAGTTAGCAAATGCTGTTTTAATACTGTTTCCAGTTATATTTAAGTTAGTTTATAACGTAAACAACTCGACTTGCCATTTATGCTCTATTATTCCTGTCGAAACCAAAGCATCCCCAAATACATCTATATTATATCACAGAAGTATCAAAATAGCAACTGCTTTTTAGTACCAATAATTACCAATAAAAACTACAATTTTTAAGTTGCACATAAGAACTTAACATGATACTATTAAATTAGGAATATTTAGTTATTTAGGTACTATCCCCCTAGCTTATATTTTATAATGTGAAAGGGGAGCTGATAATATGAGAAAAATAGAGAAATTCCTTTGTTATATCATATTTTCACTTGTTTTCATAATAATAGTTTTATTATTTATGTTAATAAAAATAGTACCTACTCCTTAGAGTGGTACTAAACCAACAATAAACGGGATAGTACCTAACAGCCAAAGCTAGATATTCCCTTTTTTAATTTATGCAAATTTCTTTTACATATTCATATTATCATAAAATTATTATTAATTCAAGATACATGTCACTTATTTGTATTTATTAAGTTTAGCAGCTTCCCTCTTCAAATCTCTTTCTTTAATACTTTCTCTCTTATCATAGTTTTTCTTACCCTTACAAAGACCAAGTTCTATCTTCGCTTTACCACGCACAAAATAAAGTTTTAAAGGAATAAGAGTATATCCTTCTAATTTAAGTTTATTATCTAACTTTTTAATTTCACTTTTATGAAGTAGCAACTTTCTACTTCTTGTCTCCTCATGATTAAAGATATTACCTTCTTTATAATGGTCTATAAACATATTAACAAGATAAACTTCGCCACCTCTTATAATTGCATAACTATCTTTAATAGAAGCTTTACCGAGCCTTATAGACTTAATCTCTGTTCCTTTTAAAACAATACCAGCCTCATATGTATCTTCTATAAAATAATCAAATTTAGCACGTCTATTAATAATCTCCATTATAATCACTCCAAACTAGGCATCTCTATATTACTATCAAGAGATAACACTATATTTTTATATGTCTCATAATAATCTCTATAACCAGGAAGTAATTCATCATTTAAACTAGTATAAGGATAAACAACAAAGTTTCTTTTCTTTCCATAAGTAGAATGTGTATATAAAAGTTCTGCTTTAGGATTTCTTAACTCTATCGTACTAACACCGTTTTCCACAGACTTGTGGATATCTATACTAGCCATTAATCCTGTAAGACGTTCTACTCCCTCCTGGTCAGATATAAAGTTACCTAATGAATATATTACCATAGTCTTTCCAATAAAGGCAATGGGCTCTACTACATGAGGATGACTTCCAATAATAATATCAACACCAAGACTAGATAGATAGTTAGCAATTTCCTGCTGTGATGCACTAACACTAGTAGAATATTCTGTTCCCCAGTGCATCGCTACTATTACAACATCGCTCCTTTCACGAACTTTTTCAATATCCTCTTTTGCCTTCTCAGGACTATATACATTATTTAGATATTCTTTACCACTAGGAGTCTCTAAGCCATTAGTCCAAGTAGTATAAGAAAAGAAAGAATAAGTAATACCATTAATCTCTTTAATAACTGGCTTATCTCTATCTTCAAAAGATAAATAACTACCAGCCGTATAAACATCATCTTTACTATTCCAATAGTTTAAAGAATTAATTACCCCCTGTTCTCCTTTATCCATTGTATGATTAGTAGCAAGACTAACTAAGTTAAAACCAGCATCAATAAAAGCATCACCTACTTCATAAGGAGAATTAAACCTAGGATAATTAGATAAGCCTAACTCTGTTCCACCTAAAATAGTTTCTTGATTATAATATTTCAAATCATATTTTTTTATTAAGGGCTTAATCTCTTTTAACATTGGTTTAAAGTCATAACCATCACCTGTATAAGCATCATTATAAACAGTACTATGAATTAAAGCATCTCCTACCATTACAAGTGAGGCATCCATCTCTTTGTTCTTACTAACTACTTCTTCTTCCTGTTTTTGTTCTTTTACATCATCTTTTTTAACATTATCATTAGTTAAACGATAATAAAATCCTAAACTAGCTCCAAATAAAACACCAATAAAAAGAATAATAACAAAACGACCTAATACTGTTAACTTTCTTCTCTTTCTCATCTTACAATTTCTTAACAATTTCAAAGTCAATAGTTTTTGCTTCTTTAGAAGCAGCCACTACTTTAACTAAGACCCTTTCTCCAATAGTGTATTTAATTTTACTCTTCTCGCCTACTAAAGTCATTCTCTCTTCATCAAAAGTAAAGTAATCATCCATAAGTCTAACAGGAACTAACCCTTCTACCAAGTTATCAAGTTCTACAAACATACCAAAGCTCATAACTGATGATATCATTCCTTCGAATTCTTCCCCAATATGACTTTCCATATATTCAGCCATCTTCATATCTTCAACTTCTCTTTCACAGTCAACAGAAGCTCGCTCCATCGCAGATGAATGGTCCGCTACAAAAATAAGTTTTTCTTCATAATGATGAATAGTATGACTACTTAAATCATGATTAAATAAATATGTTCTTAAAAGTCTATGTACCGTAGTATCAGGATAACGTCTTATAGGAGAAGTAAAATGAGTGTAACATGAACTACCTAAACCAAAGTGTCCCACATTAGTAGGAGAATATATCGCTTTTTGCATACATCTAAGTAATAATGAGGTAAGAATAGGGCCTTCTTTCTTATCATGAACAAACTTAAGTAGTTTTTGAACAGCAATGCTCTTATTACCTTTTAAATCTCCTGTTACTTTATATCCTAAATTACTAACAAAACTTAAGAAGTCTCTAAGTTTATCCTCTTTAGGGCTCTCATGAATACGATAAATAAAAGGTAAATCCATATTATATATATGAGTTGCTACACACTCATTAGCAGCAATCATAAAGTCCTCTATTAAATTCTCTCCAGTACCTCGTTCTCTTTTAGTAATTTTATAAGGAACACAATTTTCATCTACAAGTATCTTCGCTTCATCAACATCAAAATCTAAGTATCCCCTCTTTACTTTAGACTTTCTAAGAATAGTTGCAAACTCACTCATAGTCTTTAAATCATCAACAAACTCTTCATATCCTTCTGGCACAATATTTTTCTCTAATATACTATTAACATTTTTATAAGTCATTTGTTTTCTAGACCTAATTACACTAGGAAAGATATCATAATCTAAAAGCTTACCTTCACTATCATATTTCATTACACAACTAATAGCAAGTCTTAAAGCATTAGGATTCAAAGAACATATTCCATTAGATAATTCATGAGGTAACATTGGTATAACTCTATCAACAAGATAAACTGATGTCCCTCTATCCATTGCCTCTTTATCTAAAGGACTTCCTTCTTTAACATAATAGGAAACATCAGCGATATGAACCCCTAAAATATAAGTATCACCATCTTTTTTTATAGATATGGCATCATCTATATCTTTAGTATCATCACCATCGATTGTAAAGATTACTTCATCACGCAAATCGCGCCTTCCTTTTAAATCCTCATCTCTTACTTCCATAGGTAAAGACTTAACTTCTTCTTCCACCTCTTCTGGAAAACTAGTATTAATATCATATTTATATACTATTGATAGAATATCTACTCCAGGGTCATTCTTATGTCCTATTATTTTAATTACTTTACCTTCCGCTTTCTTATTACTAATTCTCTTAATTATCTCAACTACTACCTTATGTCCATCAACAGCATTAAGACTATTTTCTTTAGCAACTACAATTTCTAGATTAACTTTATCTTCATCTAAAGTAACATAACCAACATTATTCTTAAAGTTAATCTCCCCTACATAAGTATTACTTTCATGTTTTAAGACTTTAACAATTCTACCTTCTACTCTATCAAGGCCCTTTTTATTGACAAGTTCAACAACTACTAAATCTCCATGCAAAGCCCCATTAATATTTTCTTTAGGAATATAAATATCTACATCACTATTATCTACATCTACAAAGCCAAAACCTTTTTTATTAGAGTGTAAAACACCTTTAAGTAAATGGCTATCTTTAAACAACATATATTTATCTTTATTAGTATGATAAACCAAAGTCTCTACTTCAAGCTCTTTAAGTAATTTTAACAATCCCTCTAAATTATCAGTACCTAACTTCTCTTCTATTTCAAAAACAGTAAGACTCTTCCCTGCTTCTTCTAATATTTTAAGTATATCTTCTTTCATTATATCGACCTCAATTCTTAATACCATTGTACTCTATATTTAGTATAATGTAAAAGAAAAAAGACAATATCACATGTCTTTTACATAAACGAATCTACTAAACATATTATAAAGAAAGCAAAACCAAGTACCATAGTAATTCTTGTAATAACTAACTCACTACCTCTTTCTTTTCTATTTTTAAATAAATCAGTAGAGTTACCAGAAAAAATTTGTGCAGCACTTTCAGCTTTACCGCTTTGTAATAGTACAATTATAATTAATAGTATTGATATAACTAATAAAGCTATTTGCATAGTTTACACCTCCGATAGATTTCTTTTAAACTGTTAATATAATAGCATAAACGCCTAATAAATGCAAGTAAAAGAGCCTATTTACTAAGCTCTTTATGATTAACTTATGATAATGTCTTAAGTGTTAACTTTTGAAAATGTCCTGAAG
>CAMMTE010000096.1:0-5019 GCA_946499755.1 uncultured Mycoplasmatota bacterium | reverse complement strand
TTATCAGGGTAAAATAAATCGTCAATTCTGGGATAAATTAATTCGTCAATCTACAAGGTGTACCAAAATTATACTAGCACCCGTTTACAATCTGTTACCTGGGGGGGGGCAGTTTAGTAAATATTTAAGTAATAAGATTACTTTCTTTTGTAGTGTAAAGAGAATAGAGTAGGAGTATTCTATTCTTTTTTATGTGCATTAATGAAAGGAGTAAAAAGATGAAAAAGATATTTTTAGAAACAAGCTTTAGTAAAATTTATATGATAGTAATGATTATAATAACCCTATTAATATTAGGAGGATATTTCTCTTATGCAATGTTTACAGTGAGTAAGGAGAAAAGTAATGCTATAAGCATCGTAACAGGTAATTTAGTTTATGAATTATTAATAGATGGAGAAGAAAGTAATAATTTGATTGTACCAGCAGGAACAACAAAAGAATTTACTGTAACTTTAAGTAATCCAAATAATAGAGTTGCAAGATTTAATTTCTATTATTTAGGAACTCTACCTAATGGAGTAAGTGCAGGATATAAAAAAGGAGATGAAATTAATATACCACCATCTTCTACAGGAATAAATTTAGAAGCGAGTGAAACAAGTGGTAGTAGTAATACCTATAAGATAAAAGTTACAAATACATCTAGTAATGAAATAACAATAACTCTAGGAGTAAGTGTAGGGCTTGACTATAATGATTTAACTTTATCAGATAATGGACATCTATTTGAAGAATATGCTGTACCGCTTGCAGATCTTCTTTTAATAGATAATGCTAATAATATAAATAAAAGTGATAGTGAACAATATTTTATAACTGGTGCAGATCCAAATAACTATATATGGTACTCTGGTAAATTATGGAGAGCAGTGTCAATAGATCCTTCTGATAACTCTATAAAAATTATCACTGAATATAATATGTCATCAATACCATACAGTACCGCCAATAACTCTAAATTTAGTGGAAGTTATATGGAATCATGGCTAAAAGATACAACAATAGATAGTTTTATTATTAATCTGAGAGATCCTGAAAAATATATTAAGATGGATAGTAAATGGAACGCTACAACAACTACATCAACAAGTAAACCATCTAAAACAACGCTAGTTGAAAGTCCAGTAGGATTATTAAATATATATGAATATACAATGAGTTATACCGGCACTAATTATAGCAATGGATATTTAAATAATGGGCTTATTTGGTGGAGCATGACTCCGTATGATGGTAGTTATATATGGGCCATACACAGTGATGGAACTACGGATAGAGGTAATTCAACTTTAACTAACGGAATAAGACCTGTAGTAAACTTAAAATCAACAGTAAAAACAGTAGAAGGAGACGGAACAGAAGAAAATCCTTATAGACTAGAAGGGGATAATGATAAAAATTTAGAAGGAGTAAAACTAAATACAAGATATAGTGGAGAATATATAAACTTTGGAATTGGTGAGAATACTTTATATAGAATTGTTAGCAAAGAAAATGGAATGGGAGTTAAAATAACAAGTGCAGAGCCATTAAAAGAAAATGGAAACTTTAAATCTATAGTATTTGATAGTGGTAATGATAGTACATACTCTACAAACAATGAAATAGGAGAATTTTTAAATGGTGAGTATATAACGAATTATGTTGGCGGTTATTATAACAATATGATTGAAGAAACTAGCATATGGTATATACAATTAGTAGGAGATTTATCAAGTTATAAATTAGCTAAATATGTATCTTCAACATCAGAAGAGTTAACCGATAAAACAACAAATGCTAAAGTTGGATTATTAAGAATGGGAGAATTATTAGCAGATCAAAATAATGCAAGATATAATTCAGGAGATGGAAATACAAATTTTAATTTTAATTACTGGTTAATAACTCCAAGAAATTCATATACTTTAAGAAACGTTAATGCTAACGGTGGTTCTTCCTATAATTCACCATCAGTAAGTTATGGTATTAGACCAGCTTTAAACTTAAAAGAAAATGTCATAATAACAGGTGGAGATGGAACTAAAAATAATCCATTTCAGATAAAACTAAGTTAGTATTAGAAAAGTTCATATAAATATGGGCTTTTCTTTTTCAAAAAACTCTATATTTTTTCTATTTTTAATAGTATAATTTAATCATAAGAGGGTGATACTTGTGTCTTATATTAGTGTTAAGAATTTAACTAAAATTTATAAAATGGGAGAAGTTACTATTAAAGCCTTAGATAATGTTTCTTTTGATATTGATGAAGGTGAACTTACTGTTGTCTTAGGACCATCTGGTGCAGGTAAAACAACTATTTTAAATATCTTAGGAGGGATGGATAAAGCTACTAGTGGTAAAGTTATCATTGATAATAATGATATCGCTAAATATAATAATAGAAAACTAACTGATTATAGACGTTATGATATTGGTTTTGTCTTTCAATTTTATAATCTTGTAGGTAACTTAACTGCTTTAGAAAATGTATCACTTGCTAGCCAAATTTGTAAGCATCCTATGGATAGCTCTGAAGCTTTAAAAAGAGTAGGGTTATTAGATAGAAAAGACCACTTTCCCGCTCAACTTTCTGGTGGAGAACAACAACGTGTTTCTATCGCACGTGCGATCGCTAAGAATCCTAAACTATTACTTTGTGATGAACCAACAGGGGCTTTGGACTCTAAAACTGGTAAAAAGATAATCGAACTATTACAAGATACTTGTCATAAGACAAAAACCACAACTATAATTATTACCCATAATGCTGTTATCGCTGATATTGCCGATAAAGTTATTAAAGTTAAAAATGGTAAGATAGAAAGTGTTACTATTAATGAACATCCTAAACTTGTTAAGGAGATTGATTGGTAATGTTAATCTTTAAAAATAGTTTTAGAAAAATATGGAAGTCTAAAGGACGTTTCTTATCATTAATTCTTATCGTCATTTTAGGTACATCTTTCTTTGCCGGTGTTAGAGAAACTGCAAGTGATATGATTAAGACTTTAGATAATTATTATGATGATACTAATCTCTATGACTTTAAAATAGTTAGTACGATGGGCCTAACAGATGATGATATTGCATCACTAAAAGATATAAAAGGAATAAAAGAAGTAGAAGGGACATATTCTTTTGATACCTTAATTGATGGTAATGCTGTTAAAGTAAGTGCCTTATCAGATATTAGTAAACCAACCTTAGTTGATGGTAAAATGCCTAAAAGTAATAGTGAGTGTCTTGGTGAAGATGAGAAATTTAAGATAGGAGATACTATTAAAGTAGATGATGATACTTATCTTAAGAATAATACTTGTAAAGTAGTAGGAACTGTTAATAGTAGTAGTTATATTTATGAAAATAAAGGTATATCGACAGTAGGTGATGGAAAACTTGATAGTTTAATATTTGTTCCTAAAGATAATTTTAAACTTGATTATTATACAGAAATATATTTAATAGCAAAGGGTACTAAAGAAAAATTATCTTATAGTGATAGTTATGATGAAATAATAGATAAAGTTAATAAAAGACTTATGAAGTTGAAGCCTTTAAGAGAAACAGCAAGATATGAAGAGATACTTAAAGAGGCGATGGATAAAGTAACTGCAGCCCAAAATGAACTTAATAGGGTCAAAGAAGAAAATGAAACTAAGTTTAATGATGCTCTAACTGAGTTAAACTCTAATAAAATAAAACTTGATGAAGGACTAGAAGAATATAACAGTAATTTATATACGCTAAATAAGACTAAAGAAGATACTGAGTCTCAAATTAATAATGGCTTTAATGCTTTAGAAAGTGCTAAGACAGAGTTTAATAATGCTTTAAGTAGGACAGGACTTACAGTAGATAGTCTTCAACCTACCCTTGATACCATAAATACTAATATAAGTAGTCTTGAAGAACAATTAAAAGGACTTGATCCTAGTGATAGTTTATATGAAACATTAAATGCTACATTAAGTGAATTAAAGACTAATAAATCTAATATAGAAACATTAATTAGTACCAATAATACTTTAAAAGAGCAGGAAGCTACTTTAAATAATTCTTTAAGTACTTGGAATAGGGAATATAATAATGCTCTAAAAGAATTAAATAGTGCTAAAAAAGAAATAGATGAGGGCTATATTGAGTTAGAAGAAGGTTATGATGAATATAATACTAACTATAATCTATATTTAGAAGAAATATCTAACTACGAGACGGAGATAAATGATGCTAAAGAAGAAATACAAAATATAGAAAAACCTGTTTGGTACTTATTAACAAGAAGTGATTTAACAGGTTATACATCATTTTATGAAAGTGCTACTAAAGTAGATTCTATCGCTGCTGTATTTCCAATATTCTTCATTCTAATAGCATTCCTTATGGCTTTTAATACGATGAATAGAATGATAGAAGAAGAACGTAGTGAGATAGGTGCCTTTATCTCTTTAGGTATTAGAAAATCAACCATTTCCTTTAGTTATCTTTTATATGTATTTATCGCTTGTATTTTAGGACTTGTTATAGGCTTAAGTGTTGGATATACTTTAATACCAAGAATACTTTATACTGTCTATGCCGCATCCTTTACAATACCAAAATTATCTACTTATGCTAACCCATATGCTTGTCTAATCATTGTCTTAACAACAATTGTCTTAATGAGCTTAGTAGTATTTATTACTCTTGTTAAAGACTTTAGATTAGCACCTGCTACTATTCTAAGACCAGCTTCTCCAAAAAATGGTAAAAAGATATTATTAGAGAGAATTAAACCATTCTGGAGACATTTATCCTTTTCTTGGAAGATAACCTTACGTAATTTGTTTAGATATAAGAAAAGAATCTTCATGACTGTATTAGGTATTGCCGGATGTACTGCTTTATTATTAACTGGATTTGGTATTAAAGATAGTTTAAGTGACTTATTAGATATCCAATATGGTGATATTATTCATTATGATGCCACACTTGTTTTAAATGATGATGTAAATAAAGATGATGTTAATAAGAGTTTATCTCTTAATAATTTAA
>CAMMTE010000095.1:0-5073 GCA_946499755.1 uncultured Mycoplasmatota bacterium | reverse complement strand
ATATACTTCACCCTACACAATTAACTTTATATATATAAATATTATCTTTATGGTATTTCTTATCAAATGTTACTACATCTTCATCATCATATTCATCTAAATCATATGAAGAAGTCAAATAATCAACATCTAACTTACATAAGTCTTCTCCAGTTATATCTAATTTAAACATGTCAGGTTGAACAAGTTCAAAAGTAGTTTCACCATTAGTTAAATCCATTTCGATATGAGCATAACGATTATATACATCTTCATATTCTCCATCTTTATCAAGACGATGCCATAGTTTTAAATTAGGATAAAGGTTTGTACTATTAATAACATTTAAACCATTAGCACCTAAGTAATTACTATTTGTAAAAGCTCCTATATTGACCCATATAGCATCTTCATCTTTTTCTCTATATTTTTGTAATTCTTTAGATAATGGTTTTTCATAAATACCACTAAATCCTTTCATTAAAGGATTAACATAGATAGTAGATACTAAACTAATCACTATAATAAATGAAGTAAAGACTGTTTTGGCAATTTTCTTATTAGATAGTAAAGCAAGTGATGGTATTAATAGTAAGATAAAGGCAATAATACATCTTTGTAAATTCATATATCCATCAGTAACATTTTCTTTAGATAAATAAATTGTAAAAGCTACTACTATGATTGTTATTAATGGTAAAACTATTTTTTCAGATAATTTAGTAAGTTTAATATTACCAAATAGTAATACTAAAACGAAAATACAAATTAAAGAAATAATAACACTAAGACGTTCTACTGGTACCATAGACATTAAGGTAATCTTTGCAAGAAAACCAGGGAAAGAGATAAATGCAAAGATGAGATATATGGCAAGTAGAATACTAAGAGATATTAAAAGACCCTTTTTACGCCAAGATTTTCTTTCCTTAAATAAATAGTAGATAAGAAATATTAATATTAAAGGGAAGAAAGAGTAAAACATACTAAATTCACTAGGATTACTATAATAGTAGTATGGGAAATAAAGAGCAGCAGGATATGAGAATAATACTCCATAACTACTACCACCAGTTATAAATCTAGCGCCAGGATAAACTGTTCCCATTAGTAATTTATAAGTATCACCACTTTGATATAGGAAATAAAGAAGAAAAGCTAATATAATTACTATAGAAATTATAAGGAGTAAAAAACTTTTTATCTTCCATTTATGATAATTTTTATCTTTAAATAATAGATAACCGGCAAGAACCAAGTATAGATAACCTAAAGGTACTAACCAAGCAGGATATAAAGTAAAGGCAAAGCTTAAAAATCCTAAAGCAATGAGTATAGAAAAGAGTATTTTTCTCTTTATATTAGGGGCTTTTAAGAATTGATGGAACATCAGAATTGTAAAGCCCCCACCTACTAACATTTCTACTAATTGAGCAGAATACCACCAAAAAACAGGGGCAGAAAAAGTTATTAAGACACTACCAATAAATGATGGAAGTTTCTTCTTATCGGTTAATAACATAAATAATTCAAAACTAACCATAAATAAAGCGAATAAACGTCCAAACCAATATAGAGACATTCCATAATCATTACCAAAGAATAGGTATCCTAATAAAAATGGTTTAGTTAAAATCATTAAATTATTAACCGGTGCTGGAATAGTAGCGAAAACATCAGTATCTGTAGCACGCATATTAGTATTAAAATAATGATAACCATTCTTACTTTGGGCAAGAACATATGAAGAGTTTACTAACCACTCATCACTTCTAATCGCCCTACTAGAACCAATTATAGGGCTTAAACTCTCTACTTCATAATTAGGTTCTATATGTTCATCCCATAAGCCATAAGAACTACCATTGAATTTACCTAGTACTAAAATAGCTAGAAGTAAAAGACATATATAGTATCTTTTCTTATAAAGAAAATCATATATATCTTTTATAGGTAATACGAAATGAAGAGAAATATAGAATAGAAAAATCCATATTAAAAGAAATAGAAAGAAATCAAAATTAAATATTACTCCCATATTAATATTATCATTAACTATATAAACAGAACCAAGATAAGCTAATAATGTTTGTAATATTAATATATATATGTAGTATTTTTTCTTTAATATTTTTTTCATTATTTTACTCCCCTTTATTGTTATTTATCTAAGTAAAAGCTTTTTACTATACTAAAATTTTTATTATAAAATGGATCTCTATCAATATATTTACCCCATTTTTCATACATATAATACTGTTCTTTCATAAACCTTTTATATTTTTCTGTAGTTGTATCAAGTCCTCTAGATTTAGATTCATAATGATATAACTCTACTTGAGGAACAAAGATATTATAATAGCCTTTTTCTAGAAGTTTTAAATTAAAGTCTATATCGTTATATGCTACCATGAGTTCTTCTTCTAGTCCACCTACTTCATCATATTTTTTTCTTGATACCATAAAACAAGCGGCTGTATTAGCACTATAGTTATGAGGTAGAGCAAGACGGGCATATAAGCCAATAGAGTCTCTTGACTCTCCTAAAAAAGCATGATTAGCAATACCACCTACTCCAAGAACAACTCCTCCATGTTGAATAGTATTATCAGGATAAAGTAGTTTAACACCTACTGTACCTATATGTTTTTGCATAGCATAACCAACCATTATCTTTAACCAATCTTCTGTTATTAGTTCAGTATCGTTATTTAATAACACAATATATTCTGATTTACAAGTTTTAACGGCCATATTATTTATCTTTGAATAATTAAAAGGAATAGGAGCATCTACTACTCTAAAGTTTTTATATTTCTTTTTAAATTCATCTATAAGATCAAATAATTCCTGTTCAGTACTATTATTATTAACTAAAACAACTTCATAGTTTTTATAATTAGTTTTACCAAATACTGATTCTAAACACTTTCTTGTATCATCAGCATGATCTTTAGTAGGAATAATTATAGAAATACTAGGTTCTTTAGAATATTTATACTCTACTAAATAGTGATTATATTTAATAGTAACTTCACCTTTTATTTTTCTTCTTTTTAAAGCATCTTCAACACACTTCTTACCACGCTCTAAAGCATAACTCTTACTATCTATAGTGGCAGCGGTAGATCCTGGTATCATTCTCCAATGATATAAAACTTTAGAAATATGTCCTACTCTATCACTAACTTCTGTAAATCTTAAGAATAAATCATGATCTTGACTGCCTTCATAACCTACTCTAAAACCACCTATTTCATCAACTATTTTCTTTCTTAAAACACAGAAATGACAAATATAATTACTACTTAATAATGTATCTGGTGAAAAATCTGCTTTAAAATGAGGATCTCTTCTATTACCTTTCATATCAAGTTTATCTTCATCAGTATATATCATATCTAAAGTTTTATCTTCATTTAAAAGTTTAGCAACTTCATATAAAGCATCTTGATCTAGAGTGTCATCATTATCCATAAGACCAATAAACTCACCTGTGGCAATTTCTATAGCACTATTAGTGGCTCTTGATATATGACCATTCTCTTTTCTAAATACTACTTTAATTCTCTTATCTTTCTTCATATATTCTTTTAGAGTATCAATTGTTTCTTTATTAGTAGATTTATCATCAGCAAGACATATTTCAAAATTAGTATAACTTTGATTTAAAATAGAATCTAAACAATCGCTTAGTAATTCCCTACTTACATTATAAACTGGTATAACCATAGATATTTTAGGATTATATTTTAATTTTTTTGGTTCTTCTCTAGGATATGCTAAAGCTTGTCTTTTTAACCAGTATTGATAATCACTAGGTGTACCTGGATCTAAATATAGCCCCCCTCTAAATATTTCTTTCATTTTAGTAACAAATTCTTTTAAATATTTTCCCCATAATGTTGGAGGAACTAATAAATGATGTTCTCTCCATAAAAATCTAAAGCCACGACCTATCGCTTTAAAGAAACTAGCGAAAACATGTGCTATTTTCTTTACTTTAATCTCAACTGGTTCAAGAGTCTTTCTAATTTTAGTTTTAATACGACGCATTTTAGAATTTTCTCTTACACAAATAAGTTCTTCTTTACCATCTTTAATAGCATACACTTCTAATTTTTTCATATCATTAGTAAGTTCTGCTTCTAAACAAAAACCACAATTCGCTAAATTAGGTAGTTTATGATATTCAATTTCCTTTCCATCTGCTAATATCTTAAAAGTAGCATTCTTATCCATTACACTACCAGTAACGAAGAACTTAGGATTCTTAACTCCATAAACCCTAGCTTCTTCAATATGTACATAATCGCACTTCATATTATACCTCCTCTGCAAAACCTTTCTCTAATTTCCTAAATATTAATATTCCTACTCCTAAAAGAATAAAGGAAATAATTACTAAGTATATAAATCCTCCTAAATCAGGTAATTGATGATATAAAAAGATATTTCTATAAGCTTCAACTACTTGAGTCATAGGATTTAAGTAAAGAATAAAACGAATACTTTCTGGGAATAATGTTGATTCATATAGAATAGGTGTTGCATAAAAAAGCATATTAAGAACAAAAGCAATTAAGTATTCTGTATCTTTAATATAAACATTAATAGCACTTAAAGCAAAAACAATACCTAATGTTAAAACAAATTGAATAATTGCAATAAATGGTAATAATATAAGATGCCAACTAATTCCTACTCCCCCAAATATACAAAATAGTAATATAATGATACAACTTATTAAAAAGTTAATTAAACCACTAACAGCTACAGAAATAGGTAATATTTCTCTTGGAAAATATACTTTCTTAATAATACCTGCATTAATTCTTACTGTAATCATACCTTGATTAATAACAGTTGTAAAAAAAGTCCAAGGAATAATACCAATAATTAAGTATATTAAATAATTATCTGTTTGTACTCTCATAATATAAGGAAAAACTATTGCATATACTGCTACTTGTAATAAAGGATTAATAAATGACCATAAAACTCCTAAAAAAGAACCTTTATATTTACCTCTAATTTCTTTTTTAACATTACTTTTAAGTAATTCTCTATAATTATATAAGTTTCTAGCTAATT
>CAMMTE010000094.1:0-5079 GCA_946499755.1 uncultured Mycoplasmatota bacterium | reverse complement strand
AGAAAAATGCTTAATTATAGGCCTTGACCTAATGATAGAAGAAAAAGGTAGTAATGTAAATGATATTTCTAAAATAATACCTGTTATGGTTTTTGATGCTCCATATAACGGGAGTTGTACTGGTAAAAATGTAATTAGAGTATATTCTTGGTATCAAATATATCAAGAAATATTAAATAAATTTGCTGCTGTTAATGCTATTGAAATAATTTAATAAGAAGGTGATAAGGTGGTTAAACTAAATAATAGAGGTTTTGGAATGAGTACAATGCTAATATTTATAGGAATTTTTATTATAGTTCTAATTGCTATCATGGTATTAGCATACGATAATGGCATTGAAAAAGGATCAGATAATCAAGCCTTAGAAAAAGAGGGAGATATATTTGTCTCGCCTAATAGTGATGAAGAGGAGGAAAATTAATGAAAAAAGTTGCAATTAATGGGTTTGGAAGAATAGGAAGATTAGCATTTAGATTACTAGATAATGATCCAGAAATGGAAGTAGTGGCTATTAATGATTTAACAGATGCAGAACAACTTGCTTATTTACTTAAATATGATACATCACATAGAAGATATAGAACAGATGATATATCTTTTGAAGGAGATAATATAATAGTAGGAGATAAAAAGATTAAAGTCTATGCTGAAACAGATCCTAATTTATTACCATGGAAAGATTTAGATATTGACATCGTCTTAGAATGTACGGGTAAATTTACTAGTGAAGAAAAAGCCATGGCTCATATCAATGCTGGTGCTAAAAAGGTAATTATCTCTGCTCCTGCTAAAGGAGATGTTAAAACTATTGTCTATAATGTTAATCATGATATATTAGATGGAACTGAAAAAATCATCTCTGCTGCTAGTTGTACTACTAACTGTCTAGCCCCAGTTCTAAAAGTCTTAGATGATAACTTTGGTATTAAACAAGGCTATATGACAACTGTTCATGCTTATACAAATGACCAAGCTACTCTAGATGTTGCTCATAAAAAAGGAATTTATGCTCGTCGTGGTAGGGCAAGTGCTGCTAATATTGTTCCAGCCTCAACTGGAGCAGCATCAGCTATTGGAAAAGTACTACCTAATCTTGAAGGTAGAATGGAAGGTACTGCTATGAGAGTTCCTGTAACTACAGGTTCAGTTGTCGACTTAGTATTAAAACTAAATAGAAATACTACAGTAGAAGAAATTAATGAAACACTTAAAAATAATACTAATGAAACATTAGGATATACAACTGACCCTATTGTTTCAAGTGATACTATAGGAATGCACTATGGTAGCCTAGTTGATAGCCTACTAACTTCAATCAGTGAAGTAGATGGAGAACAACTAGTTAAAGTAGTAGCATGGTATGATAATGAAATGAGTTATACTGCTCAATATGTAAGAGTTGCAAAATACGTTGCCAATCTATAAGAGCTTATGCTCTTTTTCTTTTGACATTACAATACTGTTATAAATGTAAGAAACATTGAAAAAATAGAAGAAAAAGACTACAATATTATTAGGAGGAAAATAACGTATGAAAAAAACTGTTAAAGATTTAAATATTGATAATAAAAAAGTAATAATTAGATGTGATTTTAATGTCCCATTAAAAGATGGAAAAATTACTGATGATACAAGAATAGTAAAGAGTTTACCTACTATTAAATATTGTTTAGAACATAATGCTAAAATAATATTAATGTCTCACTTAGGACGCGTAAAAACTGAAGAAGATAAAGTTAAGAATAATCTTAGTGTTGTGGCAACTAGACTTAGTGAATTACTAGATAAAAAAGTAACTTTTATAAATTCTACAAGAGGAGAAGAGTTAGAGCAAGCTGTCGCTAATATGAATGATGGAGATATTATTCTAATGCAAAATACTCGTTATGAAGATTTAGATGGTAAAAAAGAAAGTGGTTGTGATATGGAACTTGCTAAATATTGGGCAAGTTTAGGAGATATCTTTATTAATGATGCTTTTGGTACTCTTCATCGTGCTCATGCTTCAAATGTTGGTATAAGTACCTATCTACCTAGTTGTGTCGGACTACTTGTGGAAAAAGAGTTAAATGCTTTATCTTATCTTTTTAATCCTGATAGACCATTTATGATAATATTAGGAGGTGCTAAAGTAAGTGATAAGATAGGTCTTATTGAAAATTTACTACCTAAATGTGATAAAATCTTAATCGGAGGAGGCATGGCTTTTACATTCTTAAAAGCAGAAGGTTATAATATTGGTAACTCTCTATTAGATAATGAAGCTCTTGACTTCTGTAAAAAAATACTAAAAGAAAATGAAAATAAAATTATCTTACCAGTAGATGTAGTTTGTAATGATAAATATGAAGACACCAAAGGTTCTGTTAAAGATATAACAGAACTAGCAGATAATGATATGGGCTTAGATATTGGCCCTAATACTGTTAATATCTTTAAAAATAATTTAGCAAGTGCTAAAACTATTATGTGGAATGGACCACTAGGAGTTTATGAATTTAAAAATTATGTAAAAGGCACAGATGATGTTCTAACTTACTTAACAGAAATAAATGCTAAAACCGTTCTTGGTGGAGGAGATATCGTTGCCGCTGCCACATCTTGTAATGTAACAGATAAACTATATCATATCTCAACAGGTGGAGGAGCAACGCTTGAATATCTTGAAGGAAAAGAATTACCAGGGCTAAAAAATATCCCTGAAAAATAAAATATTACTAAAGGAGGAAACTTTATGAGAATAGGTCTATTTACAGATTCTTATGTACCATCTGTTAATGGAGTAATAACAAGTGTTGAAACCTTAAAGAAAGCTCTTGAACAAAAAGGTCATACTGTTTATATAATTACCGTAGGACAAGATAGTAAGACCTATGATTATGATGAAAAAGAGAAAATACTTAGAATTCCTGGTATTCCTTTAGGAATATATGATTATAGAATGTCTAGTATCTATCCTTTAAAAGTAATAAATAAAATAAAATCATGGGACTTAGAAATAATCCATTCCCATACAGAACTTAGTATGGGTATATTTGCAAGACTATTCGCTAAACAATATAATATCCCTTTAGTACATACCTATCATACTATGTATAAAGACTATACTTGGTATGTTTCAAGAAATATTAAATACTTTGATTTAGGATGTAAGAAAGCAGTTGAATATTTAAGCAAGTTTTATTGTGATAATACAGCAGATGCCTTTATAGTGCCGACTGTAAAAACATATCACTTATTTAGAGATGAATATCACTATGATAAAGATATTTATATCGTTCCTACAGGATTAGATGCCTCTAGATTTTATAAATCTAATGCTGATAAATTAAAAGTAACTCGTCTAAAACGTTATTTAGGATATAAGAAGAAAGACTTTGTTCTATTATTTGTAGGAAGATTAGCTCAAGAGAAAAACGTTCCTTTTCTTATTGATGTAATAGATAAATGTAATAATAAGAATATTAAACTATTAATAGTAGGGTATGGTCCTGATGAAGAAAAATATCGAAATGAAGTTAAGAAAAGAAATTTACAAGATAGAATCACTTTTACTGGAAAAGTATCTTGGAAAGATATGCCTAGTTACTATCATGTAGCTAATGCTTTTATAACTGCCTCTACTACAGAAACTCAAGGATTAACTGTAATAGAAGCCCTAGCAGCATCACTACCCGTAATCTGTATTGATGATGATGCCTTTAAGAGTGCTGTAATAGATAATTTTAATGGCCGTATTTTTAAAGATCAAAAAGAATGTATAGAAATAGTAGATGAGCTTTCTACTAATAAATTAGAATTAGAAAACTTAACAGATAAAGCTGAAGGTTCTATAAAAAAATATTCACTATCTAGTTTCGCTGATTCTGTCTTAGAAGTTTATAAAGTAGCCATTGCTAAACATAATAAAAAACAATCTTTATCAACAAGACTTGTGGAAAAACTAAAAAACAAATGGAAGGATGGAAAGAAAAATGATAGTAGCCTTAAATCACAAGAGTAATTTTACAAAAGATGAGATATTAAATTACTTAGAAGATTATAAAAACTTAAATACTTTTAATCATGAGATGATTTTAATACCTAGCATCTGTTATTTACCATTAATACCTAATAACATAACCTATGCTTCACAAGATGTAAGTAGTAAAACAATGGGAGCTTATACAGGAGAAGTTACTGCAAAAGCCATTAAGTCTTTAGGAGCGACTTATACTTTGATTAATCACAGTGAAAGAACTACTAAGATGAATGAAAATCTTGATGTAAGTAAACAAAAGTTAGAACAAGCTTTTTCTAATGACTTAATACCAATTATCTGTATAGGAGATACTTTAGAAGAACATGAAAGTGGAGAATATGTTGATAAAATAAAAAAAGACATGGACTATCTACTAAGTGATATAGATAAGTCTAAAGACTTTATCATTGCCTATGAACCTATTTTTGCCATAGGTACAGGTATTGTTCCTACAAATCTAGATATTGAAAAAGTAACTACCATGTTAAAAGATGAATATCAAAAAAAAGTCTTATATGGTGGTAGTGCTAATGAAAATAATATTGATGAATTAAAACAAGTTAAAAATATAGATGGCTTTTTACTAGGGGGAATATCCCTAAAGCTTCCTTCTTTACAAGAGTTTCTTGATAAGTTACAATAGTAAGCTAAGGAAGTGAGAATTATGCTAAGTAAAGAAGAGCTAATAAAAATTAGAGAAGAAGCGATAGAAGAATATATAAAGAAAAATAAAATAGAACAGTATCTTTTTTTAAATGCCCAAGAGTATTATAATAAATTTATAACTAGTAAACTTGTTTACCAAGCTATTAATAATCTAAAAAATGCTGAAGCTATAGTTCGTGATTCTGGAATATTTATAACTACAAACAATGAGGAAAAAGCAAAATTATTTTATCGTAAAATTCCACCCGAATCTTTAAATGTTTTTTCTTATAGTGACATAGATAATATTTCTACTGAAGATAATCCCATTATTCATATTAGCGGGTATGTAGGTAACAAACCATACAGTTATTTTACAAGAACATCATATATAAAAAGACTAGCTGAAG
>CAMMTE010000093.1:0-5116 GCA_946499755.1 uncultured Mycoplasmatota bacterium | reverse complement strand
ATGTTACTGGTGTAATTACTTTACCAGAAGGTGTAGAAATGGTTATGCCTGGTGACAACGTAACAATGGAAGTTGAGTTAATTCACCCAATTGCTATTGAAAAAGGTACTAAGTTCTCTATCCGTGAGGGTGGACGTACTGTTGGTGCTGGTGTTGTTTCTGAAATCGAAGGATAAAACGAAACTTAAAAGAAGTCTTAGGACTTCTTTTTTTTGTTAAGATATGCTATAATTTTTATGGTGTTTAATATGAAGAAAAAAGAGATTATTTTAGGGGTTATAGGTATAGTTGTAATAGTAGTTGTAGCTTTCTTTGTGGCTAACTTTATTCATAATAGTAATCAAGAGAAAATTTCTAAAAATAATGAAAATGTTAGTGAAAAAGAAGAAGCTAAAAAACTTGAAGTAGATGGGGTAGAGATTAACTTTAAATCTTATAGAGTTGATCAGAGTTTCTTTTTAAATGTTCCTGATAGTTTTATCATGCTTGATGAAGAGACATTGAAAAGTAAGTATAACTATAATAATCGACCAGAGCTTGTATTTATGAGTGAAGATGATAAGGAACATATTTATATTAGTACTACTAATGAAGATATGACTGATGATGGGCTTGAAGCTTATCTTAATGGTAGAGTTTCTAGTCTTAGTAATATGACAGTAATGGATAATGGTGTATATAATTCTTATGATAAAACATTTGCCAGATTGGTTGCTAATGATGGTACTACTTATTATAATATCAGATATTTTACACTTGAAAATAAGCTTGTATCAGTAGAGTTTAATGCTCCAGTTGCAGAATATGAAAAATGGGAAGATGTTATAAATAAAATAATGGATAGTATATGTTTTAATGAAGATGATATAAAAAAATATTCTAGCGATTAGAATATTTTTTATTTCTTTTTTTCTTTATTTAAATTTTTATATAAATTATATGGTAGATTACTAATAACAAGTTCAAATTCACCTATATATTCAGTGATTAAAGAATTAAATCCTAATTTCATTTCATTAAGTCCTGTATATTTTGTTATTTTGTTAAATTCTCCACTAATAGCATTTAAATTTATATATTTAAAGTTTCTATTTTTGTAGTCATTTATCATTTTCCATTTGATAAGATAGTTTGAATTTAGAGTTTTAAAACTTTGATTAAATCCTTCAATTATTAAATAACAAACATTATCATAGCAAAGGTTTAAAGCTGTACCTATGATTAATCCTTCAGGATTATCTTTTAATAAATTAGTTGCCCATACTAAGTTCTTTTTATAAATATTTACAAGTTTATCAGATTCTATTTTTTCATTAATTAGTTTCTTTTTAACATTTGTATTAGTTGCATTTTGAATTTTATTAGCTAGTTCATTGTTTTCTTCTATTTCTTTTTCATATTGTAATCTACTAGTAACAACAAATGTCTCAGTATTTAGTTTAGCAAAGTAAAGATCAATATCTTCTTCAAAATTGTTATATAAATCTATATAATAATTTAATGGTTTATTATATTTCTTTTTGATAAGTTCATAAAATGTTTCTAGATCATCTTTATCTCCTTTATATATTTCAACACCACTTCTAATAGCTTTCTTTATTTTATGTTTAACTCTTTTTTCAAAGCCTTGATAAATCTCCTTTATATCTTTATTTAACATTACTATTGCTTCAAATCTTGGCTTTTCATTTTCGAAGAAAAGAGTTGCACCTTGATAAGTATATCCTGTGCTTTTTAAGTTTTCTAATACAATATTAGCTTCATTATTTATATTCATAATATTTCCGTTATTATCTCTAACATTTACAGGGATTAAAGGATCTATTTTTACAAGCATAAAGCCTTGTTTCCCTAAAAGCTTTTTTAATCTTGTAGTAAATTCTGTTAGGTTTGTTATATTTAAATAGTCAAAAAGAAATCCTCTTGGAGCATAAGCGATTTTATAGTTCATAAATACTTCTTTATAAAGTAGTAAAGAAGCCCCTAATAGATTGTTATAGTCATCAATAATACCAATATAGTGAATATCATAACCGTTTTTTGATATAGTTCTTCCATATGCTGATGTTTGATAATAATTACGATATTTATGAGTACTTGCAAATTTATCGAATTCTTTTTCTGTTAGGGTAATTATTTTCATGCTTATTACTCCTTTCTCTATCTATTTTTAATTATACCAGTATATTTATTACTTTTCAATTAAAGGGTTTAATTATTTCAATAATCTAGTATAATGTTATTAGAGGGATGGGTGATATACTTATGTTTGAAAATAAAAAAATATTAATACTTGGTATGGCTCGCAGTGGATATGAGGCTGCTAAATATTTGAGTAAATATAATAATACAATTATTTTAAATGATGGGGGAAGTCGTGATAAACAAGATCAAGATAAACTTAAAGAATTAGAGAGTCTTGGGGTTACTTTAATATTTGATAGTCATCCTGATGATTTGCTTGATGATAGTTTTGATTATATTATTAAAAATCCTGGTATTAGGAATGATCATAAATATGTAGTTAAAGCGAAAGAGTTAGGGATAGAAGTTATTAATGAAGTAGAAATGGCTTATAGATTATTACCGAGTGATGTAACTTTAATTGGTATTACAGGTACTAATGGAAAGACTACGACAACAACTCTTACTTATGAGATGATTAAAAAGAGTGGTAAGAGAGTTCATTTAGCTGGTAATATTGGTTATCCTTTATGTAGTTTTTTAGATAAGTTAGAAAGCGGCGATATTATTGTCATGGAAGTATCTTGTCAACAGTTAGCGAATGTAAAAGAGTTTAAACCACATATTGCACTTATGACTAATTTATTTGTAGCTCATATAGATTTTTTTGGTAGTTATGAGGCTTATAAAGAAGATAAACTTAAGATATTTAAGAATCAGACAGATTCAGATATTGCTATTGTTAATATAGAAAATGATGATGTTATGAAGGGTATTGTTGATATAAATAGTAATGTTAAGTATTTTTCTTCTAAACGTGAGATAAATGGAGCATATTTATTAGATAATAAACTTTATTATTATGATGAATTTATTATGGATCGTGATGAATTTCTACTTAAAGGTAATCATAATGTTGAAAATGCTCTTGCTGCGATTATGATTGCTAAAGAAGTAGGTGTTGATAATGAATCAATAGTTTCTGTCTTAAAGACATTTACAGGGGTTAGACATAGATTAGAGTTTATTGATAAAGTTAAGGGAGTAGACTATTATAATGATACAGAGGCCACTAATACTAAGTGTACCCAGATAGCTTTATCTGCTTTTGATAAAAATGTTGTTTTAATACTTGGAGGATTAGAAAGAGGACAAGATTTTCATGATTTAGATAACTTTATTAGTCCTGTTAAAGAGATAGTTGGTATTGGAGAGTGTAGAGATAGAGTTAAAGAATATGGAGATAGTGTTGGTATTAAGACTAATACCTTTGAAAAACTAGTTGATGCGATGAACTATATTAATGGTGTTGTAGAAAGTGGTGATACTGTATTACTTAGTCCGGCATCAGCATCATGGGATCAATATAAACAGTGTGAAGATAGAGGGGATGAATTTAGAGATATAGTTAGGAGTTTAAAAAATGTTAATTAATTTTGAAGATAAAGATTATAATACATTAATACTTACTTTTGATAAGAATAGTGATATAGATACTTTTGAAAGTAATATAAGGGAAGCGGAAGAGTTAGGACTTAAATATTTGTTTAGAGTATTTGTTACTTATGGAGAAGACAATCCTGTTGATTATTCATCTAAATTAAATGATTTAAATTTAGGAGTTAATAAACTTATAGATGAAAGTTCTCTTATGGATCTTACATATACTGCTAGTACGTTAGGAGAGTTTTATTCTGAAGCTTATGTTGCTGTTGCAGAGGAAATAGACCATTGTGCTATTATTCCAGTAAGAATGGCTTCTGCTATATCAATGAGAGAGTTTAAGAATAATAAAAATGTGAAACAAAATATTAAGAAATGTTGAAAAATGTTTCACATTTTTTATTTTTGATGTATAATATGTTTAAGAAAGGGGCGATATTTATGAATAATAATGTTGAAATAATGGATACTTTACATTATAAACATAGTTTAGAAGAACAACTTAATAACATGATTTGTGGTTCTATTGAAATTAGAGAAAAAGATGAAAAGAAATATATTTATGTACATTATAGAGAACTTGGTAGAAATGTATCTAAGTATGTGGGAGAATATAGTGATGATTTGTATAATTTGATTTTAAATAATAATCTAAAGTCTAAAGAGTTAAAGAAAGAAATAAAGACTTTAGAGAAAAAATTAAAAGAGTTAAATTACCAAGAGAGTGAACTTAGTAATGAAGTTAAACTTAATATAGATTTTGCTAAGAGAAATTTGATAGATTCTATTTATAATCAAGCGATGTTAGAAGGTGTGGTTACTACTTATGCTGATACTGAAAGTATTATAGAAGGCGGTAAAGTAAATGGTATGACTTCTACTGATATTATGAAAGTTGTTAATTTAAAACATGCTTGGGAATTTGTTTTAAACGAAAATGTTATTATGGCTGAAGAGAGTTTTTCTTTTTTATCACAAATTAATAAGTTAATTCTTGAAGGATTTTATTATAATGCAGGTAAGGTTAGGAGTACTCCTGCTAAGATAGGCGGGACAACTTGGATACCTAGCATTCCTATAGAAAGTCAGGTAGTAGAGGAGCTTAATGACATTTTAAATAGTAAATTAGATGATGTTAGTCTTGCAATAGAGTTATTGCTGTATGTTATGAAAAGACAGATATTTATTGATGGTAATAAGAGAACTGCTGTTATTTTTGCTAATCATCATTTGATATCAAGAGGACTTGGAATTATTTCTATTCCAGGAGATTTAGTGGAAGATTATAGGAAACTGCTAATTATGTATTATGAAGGAAAAGATACTGATAATATTAAAGCGTTTTTAAAAGATAAATGTTATGTTAGTTTGAAGGAATAGATTTAAAAAAATTATGTAGTAAATAATAAAATAGTGTTATAATATAAATGTTTAGAAAGGATGATTTTATGAATATTAAAAATATTATAGGAAGAGAAATATTAGATTC
>CAMMTE010000092.1:0-5122 GCA_946499755.1 uncultured Mycoplasmatota bacterium | reverse complement strand
TTATACTATAAGGGGTGTTTTAAGATTATCAAATACTCAAACTGTCAAACTTCGGTATATTAGTTAAAAATATTGACTCTTCGTACATTAGTATGCTATAAAATAAATATATATTATGTTAAAATAATTTTGAAGGAGAGTGATATTTATGTATAATTTACTTTATGTTAAAAGTTATTACTCTCTTCTTTCTAGTTTATTATCTATAGATGATATCATTAATTATAACTTAGCAATGAAAAAAAATAATGCTGTAATCTGTGATAATAATATGTATGGGACAATGGAGTTTATTAAAAAATGTCAATCTAACAACTTAAAACCTGTAATTGGTCTTGAAGTTACTTTAGAAAAGTTTAAAATCTTAATCTATGCTAGAAATTATCAAGGTTATTTAAATATGATAAAAATATGTACTTATCAAAATGATAATACTCTTAATATTGATAAACTATTAGAACATAAAGAAGACTTATACTTTTTAATTCCTTATGCATCAAATGAATTTTATAAGAAATATAGAAATGATATTAAATATATATATCTTGGTTTTAGTAGTAAATTAGAAGAGGAAGAAGCTTTACTTATTACTAAAGATATTGTTTATTTAAAGCCTTGCTTATATAAAGAGAAAAAAGATAGTGATTATTTAAAATATCTATATTTAATTGATGCTGGTAAGACTATTAATGATAATATAAATTATGATGTTGATAATAAAGAATTAAATACATTAGATGTTATTAATACTTATGATAATATAGGACTAATAAATACTATAAAAATAGTAGATGATTGTAATTTAGAATTTCCTAAAAGAGAATTATTACTTCCTTTATATGATTGCCCTAATAATATGAGTAGTTTTGACTATTTAGAAGCTTTATCTAAAAAAGGACTAACTAAAAGATTAAATGGTAATGTAACTAAAATATATTTAGATAGACTTATCTATGAGTTAGATGTTATTAATGAATTAGGTTTTGCTAACTACTTCCTTGTTGTTTATGATTTTATTTGTTATGCTAAGAAAAAAGGAATATTAGTAGGACCTGGTAGGGGTAGTGCTGCTGGTAGTTTAGTAGCATATTCTTTAGGTATTACAGAAATAGATCCTTTAAAATATAATCTTTTATTTGAAAGATTTTTAAATAAAGAAAGAAAGACTATGCCTGATATAGATACTGATATACCAGATATTTATCGTGATGATATTATTAATTATGTTACTAATAAATATGGTAATAAAAGAGTAGCAGGTATCGTTACTTTTTCTACCTTAGCTTGTAAACAAGTCTTAAGAGATGTAGGAAGAGTTTTAAATATTCCTTTATATAAAATAGATAAATTAACTAATTTTTTACCAGGTATGTCTCATAAAAAACTAGAAGAATTTTACCTAGAAAATATAAAATTTAAAGAATATATTCTAAGTGATGAGTCCTTAAAAAAAGTATATTTAATTGCTTCTAAATTAGAAGGATTTCCAAGACAAATTGGTACTCATGCTGCAGGTATTGTCATGTGTAAAAAAGACTTAGATGAAGTTATTCCTTTAACTAAAAGTGATGATATGTACTTAACTGGTTATTCTATGAATTACTTAGAAGAATTAGGACTTTTAAAGATGGACTTTCTTGGTATTAGAAATCTTACTATTATTATGAATGTAATCTTTATGATTTATAAAAATAAAAATATTAAGATAGACTTTAATAATATTCCTTTAGATGATAATAATGTCTATAATCTATTTGCAAGAGGAGATACTAGTGGTATCTTTCAATTTGAATCTAGTGGCATGAGAAACTTCTTAAAAAAACTTAAACCAACTAATTTTAATGATTTAGTAGCAGCGATCGCTTTGTTTAGACCAGGACCTGCTGAAAACATTGATTTATATATTAGAAGAAAAGAAGGAAAAGAAAAAGTAATCTATCAAGATAAAGTTCTTGAACCTATATTAAAAGATACTTATGGTATTATGATATATCAAGAGCAGATAATGTTAGTAGCAAATTATTATGCAGGTTATAGCTTAGGAGAAGCAGATATTTTAAGACGAGCGATTAGTAAGAAAAAAGTAGATGTTTTAAAAAATGAAGAAGCTAAATTCATAGAAAAAGCGACTAAATTAGGGCATGATATTAATACGGCTAAAACATTATTTGCAAGTATTCTTAAATTTGCAGGGTATGGTTTTAATAAATCTCATGCTGTAGCATATTCTCTTGTCGCTTATAAAATGGCTTATTTAAAAGTCCATTATAAATTAGAGTTTTATGCTAATTTACTTACAAATGTTATTTCTGTTAGTTCTAAATTAAAAGAATACCTAAATGAAATTAGAGCATGTAATATAAATGTTTTAAAACCAGATATTAATCTTAGTACTGATAAATTTGTTATAAAAAACAATAACATTATCTTTCCTTTCTCCACTATTAAAGGAATAGGTATAAATGTTTCTAGTAATATCTTAAATGCTAGAAGTGATGGAGAATTTCTAAATATATATGATGCTTTTAAAAAATTAGTAAATTCTAAAGTTACCAAAAAACAAATAGAGACTTTAATAATAGCAGATGCTTTTAGTAGTTTTGGTTATAATAAAAAGACTTTAATTACTAATTTAGATAGTTTATATAATTATGGAGAATTAACTATAGATTTAGATGAAAGTCTAGTTTTAAAACCAGAAATTGTTAAGACTAAAGAGTTTAGTGAAGCTGTTTTATTAGAACAAGAATTAGATTGTTTTGGCTTTTATATTAGTAATCATCCCGTAACTAGTTATAGAAGCAAGTATCAAGATACAATTAAAATAATAGATTTATCTAAATACTTTAATAAAATAGTTAGTACGTTAGTAATGGTAGAAAAAGTAAAAGCAATTAAGACAAAGAAAAATGAAGATATGGCTTTTGTAACTGCTAGTGATGAGACTGGCACTATAGATTTTATTTTCTTTCCAAGAGTATATAAAACTAATTTAAATATTAGTAAAGGGGATATTTGTAGATTAAGAGGAACAGTCGAAAAGAGATTTGATGAGTTACAGTTAATTGTTAACAAAGTAGAATATATAAGGAGAAACAATGAAGAAGAGTAGAGTTATATTTATTATTATATTAATTTGTTTATTAGTAGGATTTGATTTAGGAATAAAGTATTTAGTTTCAAGTTCTCTAACAAATATTATAGTATTACCTAATTTCTTTTCTTTGAAATATGTTTTAAATGATGGAGCAGCGTTTTCTTTATTTGCTAGTAGAACTTATTTTTTAATAATTATTTCTTTAGTGTGTTTATTCTTTATTTTATATGAATTAATAAAAAATATAGATGATAGAACTCTTTCTATAGGATATTCCTTAGTCCTTAGTGGCCTTTTAGGTAATTTTATAGATAGATTAGTAGATGGCTATATTATAGACTATTTATCTTTTAAAATATTTGGTTTTAACTATCCTATCTTTAATTTAGCTGATATACTAATAGTTGTAGGAATAGTTATTGTTTTAATTAAAGAAATATTAAAAGAAAGAGGAAGAAAAAATGAAGTTAGAAGTAAATGATGAAGGAAGTAGACTTGATAGTTATATTGCATTAAACAGCGATTTATCAAGAAGTAGAGTAGCTAAGCTTATAAGCGATAATAAAGTATTAGTTAATGGTAAAGAGAAAAGTGCTAGTTATAAAGTAAAATTAGGAGATGTTATTGAAGTAAGTCTTGATGAAAATATAAATCTAGACGAATTACAGCCTACTAATATTCCTCTTGATATTGTTTATGAAGATGAATATTTAATGATTATTAATAAAGCAAGTGGTTTAGTTGTGCATCCGGCACCAGGTCATGTTACTGATACTTTAGTTAATGCTCTTATTTATCACTCTAAAGTAAGTAGTGATGGCACCTTTAGACCAGGTATTGTTCACCGTCTTGATAAAGATACAAGTGGCTTAATGGTAGTTGCCAAAGATCCTAAAACTATGGAATTACTTAGTGATATGATAAAAAATAAAGAGATAGAAAGACACTATCTTGCCATAGTAGATGGAGTTATACTTCATGAGACAGGAACAATTGATGCTCCTATTGGAAGAGATGAAGTTAATAGACAAAAGATGGCCGTAACTGCTCATAATAGTAAAGAAGCGATAACTAATTTTAGAGTATTAAAAAGATTTAAGAATAATACCTTAATAGAATGTATCTTAGAAACAGGTAGAACTCATCAGATAAGAGTACATCTTAATTATATTAAACATCCTGTTACTAATGATCCTTTATATGGTAATCATAAAAATACAACGGAGTTTGGACAAATGTTACACTCTAAAAGTATTAGATTTATCCATCCTATTACAGGTAAAGAGTTATATTTTGAACAAGTTCCTCCTAAAGAGTTCTTAGAATATTTAAAGAGTTTGGAGAATGAAGAAAATGAATAAAATGATTGTAATGGATATGGATGGAACATTATTACGTTCTGATGGTACTTGTAGTGAAGAAACAATTGAATATTTAACTAAATTAAAGGAGGAAGGACATACTATTGTTCTTGCTACTGGTAGACCTTTGAGAGCTGCTAAAATACCTATTGAAGGTACTTCTTTTGCTAATTATATAATTACTAATAATGGTTCATTAATATATAATTATGAAACTTTAGAAATAGTTGATGTTAGTATTATGGATAAAAATGCTGTAAGAAAGATATGTTCTTTATATGATGAAGATATTGCTAAATATATTGCATTAAGTAATGTATCTCATTATAAAAGATATTCACCTGTTTCTATAGAAAACATTGAAACAGAAATGATTAAAAGTGAAGAAGAGTTAGAAGAAGTAAAAAAAGATGATATTGTTGATATAACTATGGAATTAAAATATAAAGAAATGAATGATGATATGATAAGACTTTTTAATGACAAGATAGATGGTGTAACTGCAACTATTATGCAGGATTCTTTTGGTGAAAGAAAATGGCTTAGAATAGGTAATGATGGTACTAATAAATATAATGCTATTACTAAGATTTCTACTGCTAAAGGAATAGATAATGAAGATATCATATGCTTTGGTGATGGACTAAATGACCTTGATATGCTT
>CAMMTE010000091.1:0-5133 GCA_946499755.1 uncultured Mycoplasmatota bacterium | reverse complement strand
GTTCCAATTGATACTACATATATTCCATCATCTCGTTTATATGAATAATCTGCTCCTGTTAATACCATTAAAAATGATGGTTCTTTATATTTATCTGTATCTACATTCTCTTTAAATTTAGTTAAATTTGAAACAGCTTCAGGAATTTCTCCTGCTCCTAATTTTATTTCAATGGCTCCCCATTTACCATCAGCTGTTTCTAAAATACAATCTACTTCAAAATTATTTTTATCTCTATAATAAGATAATCTTGCATCAATAGCATCAGCATATATCTTTAAATCTCTCATACACATATTTTCAAAGATGAAACCTGTAAAATTTAAATCATTTATTAAATCTTCTCTTTTCAAATTTAATGTTGCTATTACTAGTGATGGATCAACTAATTCTAGTTTAGGTGAAACTCTTAAAGGAGTTTTTGATCTTAAATTAAGATTTGTAGCAGGAATATATTCTAATATATATAGTTTTTCTAAAGCATTTAAATAATCATCTAATGTAGGACGAGAAACTTCACTAGCAAATTCTGTTTTGACATCTTCTAAAATAGTACTTTTACTTACATTTGTTGATATATTCCTAGAGATACTCTTTAAAACTGCCCTCATTTTTGAAGTGTTTCTTTCAGTACCATCTACAGTTTTTATTTCTTCGGCTAATAAACTTTGAACATAATCTTTAGAAATTTTATATTTATTTTCTCCATCAATATTTAAAGATTCAGGCCAGCCACCTCTTATCATGGCATTGATTAAGCCATCAAAGTCTATCTTTGAAACACCTGAAATATCATTACCATTTATAATATCATTTAAAGACACACTACCGTTAGATTCTAAGGATTCATATAATGACATAGGTCTCATAAGTAATTTTGTAATTCTTCCAGTTCCAGTATGCATAATGCTATCTTCCTGTGGTCTAGCAGAACCAGTTAAAATATATTGCCCTTTTAGTCCTGTATGATCAATATCCATTCTTATGGAATCCCATACAACAGGATACATTTGCCATTCATCAAATAGTCTTGGTTTTTCCCCTTCTAAAAATAATGATGGTTTAGTTTGATTAGTTTTATCATATTGCATCTTTTTATCAGGATCTTGAAATTCAATATAACTTTTGGCAAACTGTTTGGCTGTAGTTGATTTTCCACACCATTTACATCCTTCAATTAAAACTGCTCCCATATATTCGAGTTTATTTTGTAATACTTTATCTACAATTCTAGGTAAATATTTTTCCATTAATATCCCCTCCTAAATAAATTATACTATATTTTTAAGTTTTTGTTAATAATTATTTTACATTTTGGCTGGTTTTCATTTTACATTTTGGCTCATTTTTACTTTGCATTTTGGCTATTCTTCATTTTATATTTTAATTGCATTACTTTTTAGTTATTAAATCGTAATAAATAACCATCAGGGTCTTGAATTAAGAACTCTTTATCTAAATATGTTTTACCATTGACATCGTATTCATTTGTCATTATTCCTTTAAAGAATATTATATTTTTATTAACTAATTCTTGATAATATTTATCTATATCATTTATAGCCATACTTATATTTATACCCCTACCAAAAGGATACTCTAACTTTCCGGTATTCCAGTTATCATTAATTTCTTCTATCATTAATTGATTACCTTCCAGTTCTAAAAAGGCAAACTTATCTTCTTTCCTCTCATACATTATTTTAAATCCTAATTTAAGATAAAACTCTTTACTTTTATCTATATTAGTAACACTTAATTCTGGTATTAATTTATTAAAGTTCATAGTATCTATTCCTTCCTAGTTTCAATTATATCATTTCTTAGATAATAGTAATAACTAAATTTTAAATTATATCATAAACTATATTGGAAAGGAGAATTGCTATGTTTGGAGATTCTTGCAATAATAATGCTCATCCTAGATGTCGTTTCTGTTATGTTCAAGGCCCTACTGGTCCAACGGGTCCTACTGGTCCTGCAGGTGGTCCCACAGGTACAACTGGTCCAACGGGTCCTACTGGTGCTACGGGAGTTACTGGTCCAACGGGTGCCACAGGAGCTACGGGTGCAACGGGAGCTACGGGAACAACAGGAGCAACACCTAGTCTTGCTATAGGTACTGTTACAACTGGTGCACCTGGTTCTACGGCAACTGCTAGTATAACTGGAACTGCACCTAACTTTATATTAAGTTTAAGTATTCCACAAGGCCCTACTGGTCCTACAGGAGTTAGTGGCCCTACTGGTGTAAGTGGAGCGACTGGACCAACTGGGGCAACGGGAGCAACTGGTGCTACTGGAGCCACAGGAGTATCTGGTCCTACGGGTGCTAGTGGAGCTACTGGACCTACAGGTGCAAGTGGTGTTACAGGTCCAACTGGAGTAAGTGGTCCTACAGGAGCAAGCGGTGTCACTGGTCCTACTGGTCCAACTGGGGCTACAGGTCCTACCGGTCCAACTGGTCCTACTGGTCCATAGTATTTAAAAAGCTCACAACAATTTGTGAGTTTTTTAGTTTAATAAAGTAATACCTAAATTTAAATACGTTGCAAATAATAACCAGATAAAATAAGGAATTTGTAGATAACCACTAATTTTATTTCTATTTAATAATTCTTTAATCATAGCAACTACTAAAATTATTAATAGAATTATCCAAAGAAAAGCTGTAAAATACATCTTTAACACAAAGAAAATTACCGGCCATAAAAAGTTTACAAATAGTTGCAACAAATAAATTTGATCTAATTCTTTAACATCTTTATTATCTTTAGTAGCAATAAAATAAGATATTCCCATTAAAATATAAAGGATAGTCCAAACAATAGGAAATACAATTCCCGGTGGACTTAGTGGTGGCTTTACCATATCCCTGTAATCCATATATCCTGATATAATTAACCCTACTATCGCTCCTCCAACAACCGGTAATAAACTATAAATTATTCTTTTTATCATAACGTCCTCCTTAATATATTTATATGCAATTATTACTTTTTTATAATTATTTCATACAATATATAGAGGTGTGTTTATGAGTAAATATAAAGTATGTGTTTATGCTATCTGTTTAAATGAAGAGAAATTTGTGGATAGATGGTATGAATCTATGAAAGAAGCTGATGATATTTATGTTCTTGATACTGGTTCTACTGATAATACTGTAGAAAAACTTAAAGAAAAAGGTATTCATGTAGAAATTAAAAAAATAGAACCTTGGCGATTTGATGTAGCAAGAAATGAATCTTTAAAGTTAGTACCACTTGATGCAGACATTTGTGTTTGTACAGATTTAGATGAAGTATTCTTACCTGGATGGCGAGAAGAACTTGAAAAAGCTTGGTGTAATAATACAACAAGACTTAGATATATTTATAATTGGTATTTAGATGAAAACAATAATCCAATAATAAGTTTTTACTATGAAAAAATACATAAAAGATTAGGTTATTCTTGGTATCATCCTGTTCATGAAATATTAAAATATGATGGTGTGGAAACATTTAGTGTTACTGATAATATTATTTTGAATCACTATCCTGATAGAACTAAATCTAGAAACAGTTATCTTCCTTTACTTGAAATGAGTGTTAAAGAAGATCCTAATGATGATAGAAATATGCATTACTTAGGACGTGAATATATGTATTATGGCAAATATAATGAAGCAATTGATACTTTAATTAGACACTTAGGTTTAGAAAAGGCTACTTGGAAAGATGAGAGATGTGCTTCTATGAGATTTATTGGTAGATGTTATAAGAGTTTAAAAAGATACGATGAAGCGAAATTATGGTTAGAAAAAGCGATTAAAGAGGCCCCATACTTAAGAGATCCTTATATGGAGATGGCTCTACTCTATTATGTTTTAAATGATTATGATAATGTTATTAATTATGTAAACAAAGCTTTAAATATTAAAGACCATACTAAGATTTATATCAATGAAACATTTAGTTTTGATTATACTCCTTATGACCTACTTAGTATATCTTATTATAATAAAGGAGAAATAGAAGCTAGTAAGGTATTTTTAGAAAAAGCTTTAAAAATGGAACCGAATGATCCTAGACTAAATAATAACTTGAAGATAATTAATGAGAAATTAAAAGAAACTACTGAGTAAATTTTCAGTAGTTTTATCTTATTCTTTAGTTCTTTCTACACTTGTTAGATAATAAAATCCATCTTCATTAAGAGTATAAGTATATGTATATTGTTCTAATTTATCTTTATTATCTTCTATATATTGATTATAGATATTTTCTCTTTCTTCAGCACTACTAACTGTATTTTCATCAATAAGTAGGCCTCCTAAAGATGTTGTTTTATTATAATCTTTATATATTTGTTTAGACTCTCCATCTATATAAAAAGCAGAACTTACTATTTCTATTCTATCATTATATTTAGTGGCACTTATTATCTTTTCATAAACACTAAAAGCACTCGTACCACCACATCCTGCTCCATTTATTGCAATATAACCTTGATATGTTTCATCGTATGTAAAAGTAGCACATAGACCATCTGTTATTTGAGTAGGTCTTTCATAAGTATTAGGCCCAAAAGTCTTTTCATATAAGCTTTTTAATGTATCTTCATTTAATTCTGTTATTTGGTCATTAGTTTGTCCTATATAGTCACTATGTGTATTTAACTCATTATACCATTGGTTAGCTAGTAAGGTGAATTTCTCATCAGTTGTCATATCACTTACCTTATAACCACCATCTTTATAAATTTGAGATTCTGGTCCTATAGACATATGATGAGCATTATTAAATAAAGTTTTAATATTCTCATTATCAACACTAAGTTCTATTCCTTCATCTTCTTTTTCATTTTCACTAGTATTTTTTTCTTCCACTTGAGTATTTTCTGTATTAGTACTATTAAGTTTAATAATATCTTTATCTACTAATATATAGAATACTAATCCTATAATACAGATAATTAATATTATAATAAATACAATTAACCCTTTGTTACTCTTTTTCTCCATAATATTCACTCTCCTATTGTTATTATAACACCTTTTTATTATCACAACATTACATAACCATAGATATTTGGGTTCTATAATATTTAGTGGGGATAGATAAAATTCTCACTATTTTTTATAAAATA
>CAMMTE010000090.1:0-5164 GCA_946499755.1 uncultured Mycoplasmatota bacterium | reverse complement strand
AATTAAATATAGAGATGATATAGAATTTAATAAAAGAAAGAACTCTTTTCTTAAAGAATATGGAGAGTTGGATATTGAAGAATTGAAAATAAGTTTTGATTATTATATGTCAAAAGAATATATGGATAATGGGGCAAGGAGAAAGAGTTGGGGCTTTTTACAAGGAGCTTATTCTAGTGATAGATGAAATCGTTATGAGATTTATCGGCAAGCTTATACTTATTCGTTGAAAATGTATGGTGATGAGAAAACCAAAGAGTTATTTAACTGTGAATCTGGTAGTAAATATGTTAAAGCTATATGTAATGGAATTGATTTAAATGATTATTTAAGTATTAAAAAATTAATTGGGTTGGATAAGACTACTCAATGTAATATATATGATTTATCCTTAATGCTTTTTGGTTCTACGAAATACTATAGTTGTTTAGAAGATTTATTTAAAAAAGCGAATAGTTCTTTAGAAAAAGATTTTGAACCTATTATTGCAAAGTATAAAAAAGATGAAATCGATTGTTTAATCGAGAGTGTAGACTATGAAGAATTTTTAAGAAGTAATTGTAGAAGTATTAAAGAATATTGTAATAGTAAAAATATAAGTGTTGATTTATTTAAAAAAGGTCTTAGTTATCTAAAGGATGAAGTTATGTTAAAACAAATTGAAGAAAAGAAACAAAGATTGGCTAGTACTCGTTTCGCTATTGTAAATAGTAGAGTAGATAGAATTGTTGATTATATGATGAATGGAGTCCCTTTAGATAATAATACGACTCGTGAATTTGATTATTTAGATTATAAATTAATGACTAAATTAGAACTTGATGAATTTAAAAAACTTGCTTGTGATAATGCTAATGCCAATATTGTTGGAGCTGTTAGTAGATTTATAAGAAAAAATAAAAATGTAAGAAAAACTAATATTCGTTCAATATTAGATGCTAAAAATATAGTTGGATATGGAACTGAGAATGAGCATGAAATTACTGAAGAAGAAAAACTTGCTACTATTGATTATTTAAAACAACATCATTTAGTTTCTAAAAATGGAGTAATTGATTCTAAGGTTTATAATTTAGCAATAAAGAGATATCTTGCAGGTACTTTATTCACAGAAGAAGAGAAAGACAAAATTAAAAATAAATCTTAAGTATTAAATCACTTCTCATTTTAATATAGATTAATGAGGAGTGATTTTTTATGTGTTCTTATAATGTTATATGTGAATATGATAAATCTATTAGTGATAATGAGTTAAAGAAATTAATTAATGATAAATTATATAGAATTATTATTACTCTTGAGATGAGTTTAGAATGAAAGAGGTCTTTAGGGTAGCGATTTATTTAAGGATTTCTATTGAAGATAAAGATAAGTTAAATAGATTAGACGATAGTGAATCTATTAAAAATCAAAGACATATGTTAATGGAGGTTGTTAATAATAACCCTAGTTATAATTTAGTTGGTGAGTACTGTGATGAAGATTTATCTGGAGCAGGTACTTATAGACCAGAGTTTGAAAGATTAATTAATGACTGTGAAAATGGTAGGATTGATATTGTTTTGTGTAAGAGTCAATCTAGATTCTCAAGGGATATGGAGATTGTAGAGAGATATATTAATAATAAGTTTAAAGAGTGGAATGTTAGATTTATTAGTTTATCTGATAATGCTGATACAGAAAATCCTGGTAATAAGAAGTCTAGACAGATCAATGGTCTTGTTAATGAATGGTATTTAGAGGATGTTTCTAATAATATTAGAAGTGCTTTTAATTCTAAGATGAAACAGGGTGAGTTTATCTCCCCTTTCGCTCCTTTTGGTTATTTAGTAGATAGTTCTGATAATAATAAATTAGTTGTTGATAAAGTAGCTTGTTTAGTAGTTAAAGATATCTTTAATCTCTATTTAAAGGGCTATGGCTACTCTGCTATTGCAAAGTATTTAAACGATAAAAATATCCCTAGTTCATCACTTCATAAATATAGGCAAGGTATAAAGTTAAATGTTGTTAGTAATAAGGCTCGTGAAGAGATTAAATGGAATAGTAATGCTATTAAGACAATACTTAAAAATGAAGTTTATTTAGGTAAGCTTGTACAGGGTAAAAGAACTACTGTTAGTTATAAGAATCATAAAATTATTAACAAAGATAAGTGTTTATGGATAAGTTATCCTAATACTCATGAAGCGATTATTGATGAGGATACATTTAATAAAGTACAAAGAGAGATGAAAAATAGGACTAAACCTAGAGGTAGTAGCACTGTTCATTTGTTTTCAGGTAAAGTTTTTTGTTTAGATTGTGGTCATTATTTAAGAAAGAAAAACTCTTCAAGGCATGAGTATTTAGTGTGTTCTAATAATAGTACCTGCTCTAATAAGTCATCAATTAGATATGATAAGTTAGTGAGCATTGTTCTTCTTTATATTAATAAACTATTAGATAAATTTTATGATGAAGAGTTATTAAAAGAAAAGATAAATAAAAAATATAATGAAATATATAAGGGAAAGTTAATATCTTTAGAAAGTGAGTTAGTTAGTATTAAGAGAAAAATAGATGAGTCTAAAAACTATTTAAAGAACCTTTATGAAGATAAGGTAAATAATGTTATTTCACTAGAGATGTTTAATAGTTTAGTAAGTAGTTATGAAGATAATAAAGCTAGATATTCTAATAAGTTAGATGATATTAATAAAAAGATTAATATTTATAAAGAGAACATTAAAATGTTTGATGAGAAAATAATATCTAGGTATAAAAAGCTAGATAATCTTAATAGAGTTATTGTTAATGAGTTTATAGATAAAATTTATGTAGGTGAAGTTAAAGATAATATTAGAATTATAAAAATAAAGTGGAATTTTTGAAGAAAAAAATAGTTTAACTGCATATTATATTAATAGAGATGGTAAAAATTAAACGTGATAGATGTCGCGTTTTTTATATTATCTTATTTTTTAATGGAGATATAAAGTGTTTGGTAACTTTGCAAGAATTCTCTCTAACTAAAACAAGTAATATTTTGGAGGAAAGGAAGTGATACTTAAGAGGGAAAGTAAATTAATAAAAAAGAGAAAGTTTTTGAGTTGTCTAGTATTATTAGACAACTATAATTAAATCGTCTGGCAGTAAATATTGTAACACTGCTGTTGTTGATATTAAAGATATATTTATGGTTATTGAATTAATATTTGGTTTTAAGCTGTTAGTATGATTATAAAGAAAAGGAAGGAATTATATATGAATCAAGATAAAATGCATATTGTAAATAAGTTATTTAACAATGAAACAATTAGAACTGTTTGGGATAATGAAAAAGAAAAATACTATATTAGTGTAGTTGATATAGTTAGAGTTTTGACAGGTAGTACTAATCCACAAACTTATTGGAGAGTATTAAAAAAGCGTCTTAAAGATGAAGGAAATGAAACCGTTACTAATTGTAACGCTTTAAAATTAAAAGCTCAAGATGGTAAATATCGTTTAACTGATGTTGTTGATATTGAGGGGATGTTTAGAATTATTGAATCAATACCTAGTAAAAATGCTGAGCCTATAAAAGGGTGGCTTGCTAAACTTGGTAGTGAAAGAATTGATGAAACTTTTGATCCTTCTCTTGCAGTTCAAAGAGCAATTGATACTTATAGAGCTAAAGGATATGATGAAGATTGGATTATTAAAAGAATTAAAGGTATCCAGGATAGAAAGAAACTTACTGAAGTATGGAAAGATAATGGTGTTGACAGTAATTTAGAATATGCCATTCTTACTAATGATATTTATAGAGAATGGTCTGGTATGACTGCTAAAGAATATAAGGAGTTTAAAGGTCTTAGAAAAGAATCTTTAAGAGATAATATGAGTGACATAGAAGTATTACTTGCAGATATAGGTGAGATTACAACTCGTGAGCTTGCTAAAAAGCATAAACCTTACGGATTAAGTGAAAATAGGAAGATTGCTAAAGCAGGTGGCGAAGTTGCTAGTAATACGAGAAAAGATATAGAAGAAAAACTTGGAGAGAATGTTATTAGTAAAAATAATAATCTTAATTATCAATATATAGATGATAATAAAAAGTTAGAAAGTACTGTGTCTTAACAATATTCAAACAGTTGCTCTAATCAGGACACTTGCTACTAAACCTGATATATTACTCTTAGATGAACCTTTTTCTGCACTCGATGCCATGACTAGAGTAATGCTTGCAGATGATGTTTATAAAATGGTTAAAGACTTAGGGAAAACTGCTATTATGGTAACCCATGATTTATCAGAAGCTTTGAGCGTAGGTGATAAAGTTGTAGTACTTACCAAAAGGCCTTGTGTTGTTAAAAAGATTTATGATATTAATTATAAAAATCGTTCTACTCCATTTAATAATAGAAAAGAAAAGGAATTTAATTACTATTATGAAGAGATATGGAGAGATTTAGATGTCAAGTTATAGTGTGGAACATAAAGAGTTCTTAAGAAAGAAAAGACATGAGAAAATTATTGTTATTAGTTTTCAAATATTAATATTACTAGTGTTCATTTTAGGTTGGGAACTATTAGCAAGATTTAATCTTATTAATACTTTTCTTTTATCTAGTCCTAGTCTAGTACTTAAAACTTTAGGAAGTCTATTCACTGATAATGATTTATTAGTACATATAGGTATTACTTTATATGAGACAGTAGTTAGCTTTTTAGTAGTTACAATTATTTCCTTGTTAGTCTCTACTCTATTTTGGTTTTCTAAGAGATTAGCGAAGATACTTGATCCTTATTTAACTGTTTTAAATTCTCTACCTAAAGTGGCACTTGGACCTTTAATTATTATTTGGGTAGGTGCTAGTACTAATTCTATTATCTTTATGGCTTTATTAATCTCTTTATTCTTATCTATTATAAATGTTTATCATAACTTTAAAGAAACTGATAGTAACTATATTACTTTACTTAGAAGTTTAGGAGCTAGTAAAATACAGATATTTATGAAGGCAGTTATTCCTTCTAATCTATCTAATATTATTAATAATCTTAAGATTAATGTGAGCATGTGCTATATAGGGCTATAAGACATATGGAGAGAAAACACTATAATTTTTATGTTAGTTCTCACTAACATTCCAGTATATTTTTAAAGTATTACCATCAACAACTATTTTATCTA
>CAMMTE010000089.1:0-5212 GCA_946499755.1 uncultured Mycoplasmatota bacterium | reverse complement strand
AGTAATAGAGGATAGAAAGACATCGTCTATCGCGGACTATTAAAGTCTAAAGTGTAGGGTTGTTTCAAAGAATTCGATGAGATGCCAAGTGATGCGAAGGCCTATTACTCATAAGCTCGTACTTAGGTGCGGGCTTTATTTATATATTAATTTGTTAGGAGAATGCATGAAGAGAGTACTTGGAAAAGTTAGTAAAGAAATAGCAGAAAATTGGAATATTGATGAACATAAAAATAAAAAAATGTAATTTATGAAGAAGCTATAAAGCATAGCCTGGAAAGACATATAGATGATTATGAAACTATCGAAGATTATTATTATGTGATGAATTCATTAGAGAAGATAATAAATAATCCAGATTATGTGTTTTATGATAAATCAAAAAAAGGATTAGAGTATTATAAACAATTAAAATCAGATATATTAGTTGCTGTTAGGGTTAATAATGGTAAAGAATTAAAAGTAAAGAGCGTATATCCTGTAAAAAGGTCAAAAGTAGAAAATCGTAAAAAGAAAGAAGAAGAGATGAAACTATATAATAAATATGTAGTTTGTATAAATTAAAAGAATATAGCAAGGTGATATAGATGAACTATAATTTAGAATGTGAAAAGATATTAGATAGTATTGATTTAAATAATAAACCATCTTTATTATTACATTCTTGTTGTGCCCCTTGTTCTTCATCAGTCTTAGAGAAAATATCTAAATACTTTGATATTACAATACTCTTTTATAATCCAAATATTACTGATTATAAAGAATATCTTAAAAGAAAAGATGAACTAGAGAAGTTCATCAAATTAGTAGGTTATGATATTAAATTATTAGATTGTAATTATGATAAAGAGAAGTTTTTAGATATCTCTAAAGGTCTAGAAGACTTAAAAGAAGGAGATATTAGATGTTATAAGTGTTATAACTTAAGATTAGAAGAGACTGCAAGAATCGCTAAACTTAATAACTTTGATTACTTTACAACGACTCTTTCTATTAGTCCTTATAAAAATAGTAAATGGTTAAATGAAATAGGGGAAGAACTATCTAAAAAATATAATATTAATTATTTATATGCTGATTTTAAAAAGAAAAACGGTTATAAAAGAAGTATAGAATTATCACATATTTATAATCTATATAGACAAGATTACTGTGGCTGTATTTATTCTAAAGTAGAACGTCTTAAACACCTTCAAGATCAAAACTAGGTATAAATGATTCACTACAAGTACCACCTTCTTGCATATAAGCATTTTTAATACCTAAATCTATTGCATAATCTATTACATCATTATATTCATCTTCACTAACAGTTTTATTTAAAAAAGGATAGTCTTTGATATGATTAACAGGAGTGTACTGGTTCATAATACTAAGATAAATATTATCTTGGTATTTTTTATATAAATAATTTATTATTTTTTTAGTATCATCACTTTTAGTAGGTAAGACTAAACATCTAACAATAATACCTTTAGTCATTAGACCATTATCATTAAATACATTTTTACCTGTTTGTCTATACATTTCATCTAAAGCTTTTGATGTTACTTCAAAATAATTAGAACATTTTGATAAGTCTCTACCTAACTTATTATCAAAATATTTAAAGTCTGTTAAGTAAATATCAATATAACCATCTAATAGTTTTAATGTTTCTACATTTTCATAACCACTAGTATTATAAACAATAGGAATAGATAATCCCTTACTTCTAGCTAGTTTAATCGCTTCTATAATACTAGGAACATAGTGAGTAGGAGTAACTAAGTTAATATTATTGGCATTTTTCTTTTCTAACTCTAACATCATATTAGCAAGCCTTTCTATAGATACTTCTTTACCAAATCCATCAGTAGATATCTCTTTATTCTGACAATAACAACATTTTAAATTACAATTACTAAAAAAGATAGTCCCGCTACCATTAGTACCTGATATAGATGGCTCTTCAAAATAGTGTAGGGCACTTCTTGCGACTTTAACCTTATCAGTCGCTTTACAATAACCTAAAGTTTTAGATCTATCTATTAAACAGTTTCTAGGACATAAATTACACTTTTTATATAACTCTATCATAGTTATTACCTACCTCTTTATAGAATAAAAATTTCACAACTCTATAAGAATTGTGAAAGGAAATTTAAGAAAGATTTCTTAATTTCATCATTGATAATAATTATTATACTCTTGATTATTTTAGAGGTAACACCCAAAACGCAAACTAGGTATTTCTCTTTTTATATGTAAAAGAAATTTACATATTCATAGTATCATAAATATATAATAAATTCAATGTATATTTGAAAATATATTTAACATAAGTTATAATAATTAAAGAAAGAAGGATTTTTTATGAAATATTATTGTATTGGAATTAAAGGAAGCGGAATGAGTACTCTTGCTCAAATGTTATATGATATGGGTAATGAGGTAACTGGTTATGACGATGCCAAGGATTATAAATTTACACAGAAAGGACTAGATGAACGAGGTATAAAAATTTTCTATGATAGTAATCATTCTATAGATAATGATACTATTGTAACTGCATCTCGTGCTTTTAGTGATGATCACCCTGAGATTAAAAGAATAAAAGAATTAGGACTTACATTTAAACCATATAATGAAGTAGTAGGTAGTATTACTAAAGAATTTAATACTATTTCTGTTAGTGGTACTCACGGTAAAACAACAACAACATCTCTTTTAAAACATTTATTTACTGATACTATAGGCTGTAATTACTTTATAGGAGATGGAACAGGTCATATTGATATGAAAAATAAATTATTAGTAATAGAATCAGATGAATTTAATCGCCATTTTCTTGCTTATTATCCTAAAACTGCTATCGTTACTTGTATTGAACTTGAACATACAGAAATTTATAATACTATAGAAGATACTATTAAAACTTTTGAAGAGTTTGCTAATAAAGCAGAAAATGTTATTGCTAATGGTGATGATTTAAATATTAGAAAAATTAATTTTAATAACAAAGTAGTATTCTATGGTGAAGATGAATCTAATGATTATATTATTAAAGATATTAAATTAGAAACCACTGGTTCAACTTTTACTCTATATAAAAAAGATGAATTAATTGATACCTTTACTGTTCCTTTATATGGACATCATATGGTCATGAATACAGTAGCATCAATAATTTGTGCTTTGGATGAAGGTGTTAGTAAAGAAAAGATAAAAGAACTTTTACCTAGTTTTAAAAATGCTAATAGACGTTTTGCAGAAACTATAGTAGGAGATACTATCATAGTAGATGACTATGCTCATCATCCAACCGAAGTTAAAGTTACTCTTGAAGCGATTAGACAAAAATATCCTGATAAGAAGTTAACAGTTGTTTTTCGTCCTAATACTTATTCTAGAACATCACGTTTTAAAAATGAATTTGCAAAAGCTTTAAGTGTAGCAGATAAAGTTTACTTAACGCCAATTAAATGTGATAGAGAAAATCCTGATGACTATCCACCAATTAAGTCAGAAGATATAATAGAACTAATACCAAATAGTGAGCTTGTAGATGATGATACAGTTAAAAACATTTTAAAAGATAAAGATGGTGTAGTTGCTTTTATGGGATGTGCTACTATGGCTCATTTAATAGAAAATTTTGTAAAAGAGTTAGAAAATATTGAATAATTTAATATAATTATGATATACTATAATTGTCTAAAGAAAACGATAAGGATGACTCAGTATAAAACCGACTAAAGAGACGATAAGGGAGTATTGATGATTGTCATGTTTGTGTTGAAGACCTTTCCACTTGAAAGGGATCCTAAGAGCTGACTATATACACCCACCTGTACATAAGTATAGGTTTTATCGTAGATCCAAAACGTTTCTTTGGACTTTTTTATTGTATTTTTTTACTAATAGTGTATAATATAAGAACATTTAAGGGGGAATATAATTGTGAATGAAGAAAAAAATAATATTAAAGAAATATTGTTAAAACAGATTTCTTTAATAGATAAATATTTTGATAATAAAGAAGAAATTCCTTATGAAGAAGCTAGAAAGACATTATTAATGGTAGGTATAGTTTCTAAAGAAAAAGAAAAATATAGTGTATCTAAAGTATCTGATTTAAAAATAGAACATAGTTGTTATCATACTTTACAAAGAAGTTATAGAATTATATCTAAAGAAACATCTATCGCTCTTAATAATATTACTGATAATAATATTACTATTATATTAGGACAATTTGGTATTTTAGGAAGTTTAGAAGAGTACTTAAAAAGAGAAAATGATATTCCTTTAGAAATATTAATAGAAATGAATGAAAGAACAGTTAAAGGTATAAGAGAAAGTTATAAAGTATTTAAGAAAATAAATAATATTAGTAAGTAAAATTTTACTTACTTTTTATTTTTTTTGTTGACATATGACAACTTGTCACATATAATGATATAGTGACTGTTGGGAGGGAGTTTATGGCTAGTGATACATTCTTAAGATTAAATGATGAAAAGAAGAAAAAACTGCTTGAAGCTAGCTTTAAAGAGTTTTCTCTTAATGATTTTAATAATGCCTCTATTAATAAAATTATTAAAGAAGCTGGTATTTCTAGAGGAAGTTTCTATATGTATTTTGAAGATAAAAAGGATTTATACTTTTATCTTTTAGAACAATATAGTGAAATACTTATAGATAATATGAAAGAAGATTTAATTAATAATAAAGGAGATTTGTTTAATATGTTTCAAGATAATATTAAAAGAACATATAATTCCTTTAAAAATAATAATGTAAACTTCTTTAAGAAATCTTTAGAAAATATCACTATTATGGAAGAGTCTAAAAGAACCTTTGGTTTTCGTGATAAGAGACTCTTAAAAGAACTTATTCCTAATATCAATGTAGAATTACTTAATGATAATGCTAAACGTCATCTTGAAGTAATTTTTGCTATTAATATGCATCTTTTGATGGTCACTTTAATTAAGCTGTTAAGAAATAATAGTCTTGATGAAAAGATACTTGATGATTATTATGAACAACTAGATATTTTGAAATATGGATGTTTAAAGAAGGAGGAAGTATGTTAAAGATATTTAGATATTTAAAAGATAATATTTTATCTGTTATTCTGATTATTTTACTTTTAATAGTTCAAGCGAACTGTGATTTAACTATACCTCAGTATACTTCTAATATTATTAATGTAGGAGTCCAACAA
>CAMMTE010000088.1:0-5260 GCA_946499755.1 uncultured Mycoplasmatota bacterium | reverse complement strand
CATGTTCCAGAATGGTATATTGAGTCATGTCATAAAATAAAATACATGTTCCCAAAAGCTCATGCTTGTGCTTATGTTATGAGTGCTATTAGAATTGCTTGGTTTAAAGTCTATAAACCACTTTACTATTATGCAGCGTTTTTCTCTATTAGAGTAGATGACTTTGATATCGATACGATGATAAAAGGTTATAATGCTATAAAAACAAGATATGATGACTTAATGGCTAAAGGTTTTGAAGCGACTAATAAAGAGACAAATATAATAGAATCTCTTCATATTGCTTTAGAAGCAACGGCTCGTGGTATTAAATTTGCACCTATTTCTCTAGAGAAGAGTGATGCTACTAGATTTATAGTAGATGAAGAACATGAAAATACATTAATACCACCATTTAAAACTATAGATGGACTTGGCTTGACGGTTGCTAAAACTATAGTAGAAGCAAGAGAACAAGGACCATTCTTAAGTAAAGAAGATTTACAAAAACGTGGTAAAGTATCTAAGACTTTAACAGATAAAATGGCTGAGATGGGAATAGTCAGTGAATTACCTGATTCTAATCAGTTAAGTCTGTTTTAAGAGGTGAATATGGAAACGTTAAAAGAAATATTAAATACAATTATGAAAGTTTATAATGAAGATTTAGATAATGATAAGAAACATCAATTATTATCAACTTTATGGACTAGATATTATAAACTAAGTGAAAAACTTAACATTAAAATAGATGAAGCTTATAATCTATATTTAATTGGTGAAAATGAAAGTTATATAATTTATCAAGAACCAGAAAGAAAAAAGATAGATGATAAAGAACTACAACTAGTTTTAACCCACTATAGTGAAATAAAAAATAATGGATTTAAAGAAGGACTAACAGATGAAGAAATTAAGATACTACTAGATTATAGTGTTGAAAACGCTAGAAAGTCTTTTGATAACTTAGGTATTAATGTAAAGACCAATTCTTTAAATGGCTTTTGTGAACTTGGACAAGCTCTTACTATCATGCCATTTGAAAAATTGGGATTAAAAGTTAAAAAAATAGTGCTAATTCTTGTTTTAATTATCCATTTAATCATGTGTTTGGAACAGTTACTTTTCCTTATCAAGATAATGAAAGAGTAATAGACAAAACATATTTGATAGATTCTACTTACCGTCAATTCTTTTCAACTATGCGTTGTAATGAAGGAAGATACTATACTGAAGAAGAAAATACTAATTTAAAAGTAGCTCCAGATCCAGGATATTTTGTAACTGATAAAAACTTTGCCAAATCTTTAATGAAAGATGGATATATTGAATTAACAAAAGAAAACGCAAAAAAATATGGAGAAGCTTTTTATAAAGCTAGTATTTCTTTAAAAGAATTGGATAAACTAAATGCAAAGGATAACAATGATTATTATTCTCTTATATTATTAAATAATGAAAATTATAGTGTAAGAAAAAGTGAATTAGAGGGATTAAATTTAGAATTTCCTGAAACTAATAGTAAAAGATTATAAAAAAGAGTCAAAAATAAAGAGTCTTTTTTCTTTTTATGATATACTTTTTTATAGGAGGAAGTATGAAAAAGATTAACTTAGATAAAGTAAATTACATACAATATGGTAATAGTAAAGGTAAAGATATTATTTTATTACATGGTTGGGGACAAAATACTGAAATGATGGAACCTCTTGGTAATCCCCTTTCTTCTAAATATCATATTACAATATTAGATTTCCCTGGATATGGTAAAAGTAGTGAACCAGATGAAGTTTGGAGTGTATCTGATTATGCAGAACTTGTTCATGAGTTAGTTAAAAAATTAAAGATTAAGAAACCTACTTTAATAGGACACTCTTTTGGAGGTAGAGTAGCGATAGTATATGCATCAATGTATGAAGTAGATAGAGTTGTCTTATTTGGTGCTCCTTGTGTTAGAACTAAAAAAGGTTTAACTTTAAAAGAGAAAATGTTAAAAAAAGCGAAAACATTACCTGGAATGAGTAAGATAGCTGAGATTGCTAAAAATTATATTGGTTCAGAAGATTATAAAAATGCAACTCCTAAGATGAGAGAAATATTAGTTAAAACAGTTAATGAAGACTTGAGTGATTATGCTAAAAAAATAACTGCTCCAACTCTTCTTATATGGGGAGAATATGATGAAGCAGCCCCACTTGAAGAAGCGAAACTGTTAGAAAATTTACTTACTGATGGAGCTTTAATCGTTCTACCAGGAACACATTATGCTTATTTAGAGAATTTAAACCAGATTATAAATATTATAAATAATTTTATGGAGGGATAAGATGGAAATACTTTTAATTTTAGTTTCTATAATAGCAATAATTGTTAAATCTAAAAAAAGCTTACATATGTTACAACAAAACTTATATAATGAAAACAACCGTTATATTAAATGGGCTGTTAATAATAGTTCTAATTTCGTTTCAATTGAACTTTTGGTAGTACTAATGACATCTCTTGCTAATGTTTTCTTTGTACAAGATAATAAAATCAGTTTAATTTTAAATATTATAGCAGTTATACTATATATAATTTATGTTATTAAATTTAGAACAGATATGAAAAATGAACAGGTAAAGAAACCATTAGTAATTACAGCAAGAGTTAAAAGATTAATCGCTACTACAACAATATTATATTTAATACCGTTAATATTTATATTTGTATATAAAGATGAACTTCTAATTAGTCATTTTATAATATTTATCTTTATTGTTTTTGCATATCTTAATACTTTTGTAATTTTACTTGCTAACTTTATTAATAAATACACTTTAGAGAAATATGTTTATCATCATTTTAAAAGTATGGCAGTTAAAAAATTAAAAAGCATGCCTAATTTAAAAGTTATTGGTATTACAGGTAGTTATGGCAAGACTAGTAGTAAAAATATATTGGCAGATATATTAAATATTAAATACGCTACACTACCAACTCCACGTAATTTAAATACACCATATGGACTTATTATTACTATTAATAACCATCTTGATAAATTTACAGATATCTTTATCGCTGAGATGGGGGCTTATGTTAGAGGAGAGATAAAAGAACTTTGTGATTTAGTTCATCCTAAATATGGTATTCTAACTAGAATTGGTACTGCTCATTTAGAAAGTTTTGGTAGTGAAGAGAATATTCAGAAGACTAAATTTGAACTTATTGAATCATTACCTGTTGATGGTATTGGGGTTTTAAATAAAGATGATCCTAAACAAGTTAGTTATAAATTAAAAAATAAATGTAAAATACTTTGGATTGGTATTGATAATAAAGATGTAGATGTGTATGCTACTGATATAAAATGCTCTAATGTAGGAACAACCTTTAATGTTATATTTAAAGGTGATAAGAAAAAATATGAATTTGAAACAAAACTATTAGGAAAACATAATGTTTATAATATCCTAGCAGGACTTGCTTTAGGACGTGAATTTGATATCTCTATTACAAAACTACAACAAGCGGTTAGAAATGTTAAGCCAGTTGAACATAGACTAGAACTTAAGAAAATGGGATATTTCTATCAAATAGATGATGCTTATAATTCTAATCCTGTAGGTGCTAAGAGTGCTTTAGAAGTATTATCTATGATGCCAGGTTTAAAAGTAGTAGTCACTCCTGGTATGATAGAACTTGGTGATAAAGAAGAAGAACTTAATAAAGAGTTTGGTAAACAAATAGCAACAATTAGTAAAGCAGATTATGTTGTATTAATAGGTGAAAAAAGAACCCTTCCTATTAAAAAGGGACTTAAAGATGCTAAATTTAATATGGACAATTTAATAGTTTACAATGATGTAAAAGAAGCATATAATTTTATAAGAGGTATAAAGACTAAAAAAGATATATATGCTTTGTTTGAAAATGATTTACCTGATACATATAATGAAAAGTAGGAGAGTGATAATATGAAAATAAAATTAGGTGTTGTATTCGGTGGTGAAACTGTTGAACATGAAGTTAGTATAATATCAGCAGTTCAAGCTATGAATAAAATTGATCAGGAAAAATATGATGTCATACCAATTTATATTACTAAAGATGGTGAATGGTATACAGGAAATATGTTAATGGATGTCGAAGTATATCAGGATTTAGATTTAATAAAGAAATATGCTACTAATGTTGTATTATATAAAAAAGATGGAGCTTTTGTTCTTCAAAGTAAAGGATTATTTAAAAAAATAGTTACAGATTTAGATGTAGTATTTCCAATTGTTCATGGTACTAATGTTGAAGATGGTGTTTTACAAGGATATTTTCAAACAATAGGAATTCCATATGTTGGTCCTAATGTTTATGCAGCAGCAGTTGCTCAAGATAAAGCTTATATGAGAGATATCTTTAAAGCAAATGACTTACCAATTCCAAATTATATTTGGTTCTATGATACAGATTATAAAAATGAACCTGATGAAATAATTAAAAGAGTAGAAAAGATTAAATATCCTGTTATTATTAAACCTGCTACAACTGGTAGTAGTGTAGGAATAGGTGTTGCTAAAGATAAAGATGAACTTATTAAAGCGATAGAAGAAGCTATTAATTATGATAGTAAAATAGTTGTAGAAGAAGTTATTAAAAACTTAATGGAAGTTAATATTGCTGTTTTAGGTAATTCTGAAAACTGTGAGACAAGTGTTATAGAAGAAGTTTTATCTAAGAGTGCTTTCTTAACCTATGATGAAAAATATATTGGTAGTGGTAAAGTTAAAGGTAAATTAGGGGCTAAAATGACTCCATTAAAAGGATCTAAAGGAATGGCTTCAGCTGATAGAAAGATACCTGCAGATCTTACTGATAAAATGACTAAAGAAGTGGAAGATTTAGCTGTTAAAGTATTTAAAGTATTAGGAAATAGTGGTAATGCTCGTATTGATATGTTAATTGATAGTAAAGCTAAGAAAGTCTATGTTAATGAGATTAACTCAATTCCAGGATCACTTGCTTTCTATCTATGGGATCCTAAAGGAAAAGATTATACTGAACTATTAGATGATATGGTTAGTATTGCTATTAAAGATTATAAGAAACGTGAAAGTAAAACTCATTCATTTAATACGAATATCTTACAAGGCTTTGCTAAAAATGGTATTAAAGGAATGAAAGGAAAATTACAAAATAAATAAAACTGTATTAGTAAAACTAGTACAGTTTTTACATTTGTTGACAAATATCGGTTCTTTGTCAAATAGTGGGGATTTAAGAAAATCCAAATGACAAAATAATCGAT
>CAMMTE010000087.1:0-5263 GCA_946499755.1 uncultured Mycoplasmatota bacterium | reverse complement strand
ATATATTATATCATGATGTGTAAAATTTTGTGTCCCAATATCTATACTAGCACCAGTTTTAAAAAGATCGAAGATTACAATGTAAATCTTACTCCACAATTACTTGGTGATAAGAATATCAAAAACATTTTAAAGTATCTTACAAAAGACATGATAAAAAAGGCAAATATTACAATATAATAAAGATGAAAAATTTGCATTTACTTTCAGAATTGCATCTTTTCCATCTTTTTTGTTACATGAGAAATTTGACTTTTTTAATTGCATTTAGTTTCGCACTTATATATCAACGAAAATCAGTTGCATTTACTATTGGAATTCACCTAAATCGAAAATTTCTATATTTTTCTTATATTTACTACAAATTAATTTCTTTTACAGATTATAAGTTAAACAATGATTTTCATCTTTAATAAATATATTTTTGAAAAATTGTTAATTTATTTAGATACAGACAGATTTCCTAAATCTTCCATTAATAATCTATTATTAATTAACGAAAAATTATCTATTACTCTATCCTAAGCATCTGAAATATTATGTATTTAAAAGTCTTACAATTGCATTTGTTATATCTGTAAAATTTATATAGTCTATTTTAGTCTTATCATTTAAAGCATTGTACCATAATCTCGTTCTATTATTATACAAAAGAAAAAGAGCTTAAAGCTCTTATCTGCAATTTGGAGGGCCTAGTCGGATTTGAACCAACGATCGAGGAGTTGCAGTCCTGTGCCTTACCACTTGGCTATAGACCCATAATATGCAATTAATAATTGCATATATAATTTTACACTATTGTTTTTAGATTGTCAATTATTGTCTAATAATTATTATGTATTTATTATTAGTTTTATACTTATTTTAAAAATTTTTCATTTATTTTTTTAATCATATCATAATCATTCATTCTCAAAATATTTATTTCTTTGCCTTTTATATAAGTATCTACTCTTATTACATCATTATATTTATAATTTTCACCATCTATACTAATAATAATGTTTTTACTAACTACTTCTGGTCTTATAGATATTATTTTATCAGATGGTACTATTAAAGAATTAAGTAAATTTCTATAACTTTTAGAATTTAATGGAGCGATTGGCGTAAGTTGTAAAGTGTGAAAAGTATTATAAACAATAGAACCTCCAAAACTAAGATTATAAGCAGTAGAACCAAATGATGTTGATATTAATAGTCCATCTCCTACATAATTTTCTAATAATTCATTATCTATTACTACTTTAAATTTAGAAGTATTAAGTTCTTGTTCTCTTAGGACTAGTTCATTTAAAGTAAAATGTTTAAAAGTACTGTTTTTAGTCTCTACTTCTATTTCTCCGATACCAATTTTATCACATTTTAATTCTCCTAAAGTTAGTTTCTTAATAAAAGTATCTATCTCATCAAAACTTATTTCCTGGGCAAACCCAAGGGTACCTGTATTTATTCCAATATAGTAACATTTACTATCAAAGTTACTCTCTTTAACCATTCTAAGAAAAGCTCCATCACCACCAATCGCTATTCCTAAATCATAGTTTTTAGTAACAATTTTAAAGCCATTTTCTTTTAATAGCAATATCAGCATTTCAGAAATTTTTCTTGATTTTAAGTTATCATTAACAAATAACTTTATTCTATTTATCTTAATCATTTTTCTTCCTATACTTAAATAATACTGATGGTCTATGTCCTTCTCCAGTTCTCATTTTATTAGTCTTAACTACTTTATCTTTAATAATTCTTCTAAAAGCTGGGTCTAATAACTTCTTATTAAGTATTACTTCATATACTTGTTGTAACTCTCCTAATGTAAAGTATTCAGGCATCATATTAAAGACAATATCTGTATAATTTAATTTGTTTTTTAAACGTTCTAATCCTGCTAATACTACTAAATCATGGTCAAAGGCCAATACATTTTTTCTTGCTTTAAAACTATATCTATCAGTAGTTTTTTCTCTTAAAGTCTTTTTAATTGATAAATTAATATTCTCTACTCCATTAGTTAAAGAAATATCTACAATATTATCTTTTTCTTCTATTAACATAACATCAAACCAACAAGCATTAGGATTAATCATTTCTGTTAATCTATTTTTATCTACTAAAGCGATAAAAGCCGTTGATATTACTCTTGTTCTTGGATCTCTATCAAGAGCATCATAAGTATATAATTGTTCTAAATAGATATTAGATAGATTAGTTTCTCTTTTTAATACCCTTTTGGCACACTCTTCTAAAGTTTCCGTCTTAGGATCTAAAAATCCTCCAGGTAGGCACCATTTACCTTTAAAAGGATAGTCACTTCTTTTAACTAAAAGAATACTCATCATCTTCTTACTATTTTTACGATAGTTATTAACTTCTTCACTAGATATACTAATTAAAAGGATATCAGCAGTCATTGATAACTGCTCAAAGTCTTTAGCATTATAATCTTTTAAAAACTCTTCTTCACTCTTATAAACTTTTTCCATACTACACCTCTTTTTCATAATTTGATTATAACATAATTTTAAGAAAAATGTTACTTAATTATATCTAGTAACATTGTTATAATCTTATCTATAATATGCTCTTTATTTAAGGCACGACTTTCTTTATTAACAGTCATCTTTTCTTTATAAAATTTATTATTATCTCTATCATAAATACATATATACACAGTATTATCATCACCACATGGATTATTAGGATCGCTTCTATTAAGTTTACCAGTTATTCCTATACCATAATTACTATCTGCAAAAGCACTAATCGCTTTACTCATCTCTATTGCTGTTTCCATGCTATAGACAGTATATTTATCTATTACCTCTTTAGGAACTCCCATCTTAACCTTATATTCATTAGAATAAGTTACAGCACTAAATTTTAATATTTCACTAGCACCTTCACAATTAGTAATAGCATTAACTACTCCTCCACCAGTACAACTTTCCATTGTGGCAATTGTTTTTTGTCCTAATTGTAAAATATGAATAATCTCTTTAAAGTTCATTTAAATTCCTCCCTTATATAAATTATTATCTCTAATATATAAATCAACACTTTTATCTAAATAATTTTCCACTCTTTTATTATTATATATCATTTCTCTAATTTTAGTAGAAGATATTTCATTTTCTTTTATATCTGTAACAAAAATATTATCTTTATAGTCTTTATATTTTTTTAATAAAGTATTTATATCATCGGCATTTCTTTTAATAACTAATAATTTATTATTTGATAAAATATCTTCGCCCCTCTTCCACTTATCTATATAACTTAAATTATCAGTTCCACAGATAAAATATATCTCATCATCTTTATATTTATTTTTGAAGTGATTTAGAGTCTCATAAGTATAAACAACATCATCTTTTAATTCATAATTACTGACTTCTAAATTATTATCATTACACATTAACTTAAGCATCTCAAGTCTTACTTTATCACTTAAAAGATTATTTTTATATTTATATTTACTACCAGTTGGTACAAAGATAACTTTATCTACATAATGTTTTTTTATAAGTTCTATAGCAATTTCCTTATGCATTTTATGAGGCGGATTAAAACTACCTCCAAAGATACCTATTTTCATAAAGTTTTCTCACCTCTTAGCTTTATTATCTTTTCTTTACCATTTAACAAAGGAGTTAGAGATTCTTTATTATGTAGAGCATTAATTATTTCGGCAATATTCATTGAACAGTCTACTGTATGAAACCAAGTCTTATCTTTAAATTCTTTTGGTATATAAGAAAGATTAGTAGTATAGAGTTTATCAAAAGTATCATCTAAATATGCTCTCTCAAAAGATTCTATTCCTTCTGTAAATAAGGCGAAAGTTGCAATAAAATATACTTTCCTAGCACCTTTTTCTTTTAACATTTTCCCTACTTCTAACATAGACGAGCCTGATGCAATCATATCATCAACTACTAAAATATCTTTATCTTTAACATCACTCCCCATATAAGTATGTTCAATTATTGGATTTTTACCATTAACTACACGAGATAAATCACGTCTTTTATAGAAGACTCCTACATCACTATCTAAAAGATCTGCATAGTACCTTGCTCGTTCCATCGCTCCCATATCAGGACTTATTACTAAAATATCTTTTAAGTCTTCATTCTGTAACAATTCTTCCAAAATAGTATTTGTAGGATAAAAGTTTTCAAAGGGAAGATTTGGAATAGCATTAGAGACATTTGGATCATGTGCATCAAAAGTAATTATATGATTAACTCCTAAATGTTCTAACTCTTGTAGAGCAAGGGCACAGTCTAGTGACTCTCTTCCTTTTCTTTTATGTTGTCTTGCTTGATATAACAAAGGCATTATTAAAGTAATCTTTTCTTGATAACCAGATAAAGCTAGTATGGTTCTTTTAATATCCCCGAAATGTTCATCTGGCCCCATATGATGAACAAGCCCTCGCATATTATAAGTAATATCATAATTACCAACATCAGAGATAATATAAATATCTTTATCTCTAACCGTATCTTCTATTTTTACTTTACCTTCACCATTAGAGAATCTAGTGTTTTTAACAGTTATCATATAATTAGTTTTTTCTCCTCTAACCAACTTTAAATTACTATTAACTTTTTCTCCCAACTCTTTAATATTCTCTAGTACTATCAACTTTAAATTATTCATAACAACCTCCTCCTTTCTTATTAACATTTTATTAATAAGAAAACTCAAAATTAATTACAGAATTATTTCTGTTATTAACATTATATTAATAAGATAAAAAATTGTCAACTAATTTCTACATTTTATCTAACTCTTCTAATATTCTCTCATAACTAGCTTCACTAGGCATTCTTAAATCACCTCGAGGAGATAAACTAATAGTACCTACTTTAACACCATCAGGAACAGCATTTCTTTTAAATTGTTGTGTATAAAAACGTCTTACAAAAACTTTTAGCCATTTTTTAATCTCATCACTTTCAAAACTATCTTTAAAAGTTATTTTAGCAAGAAAATATATCTTCTTAAAAGATGCTCCATATCTTAGTAAATGATATAAGAAGAAATCATGTAAGACATAAGGACCAATACTAGACTCTGTTTTCTGTAAGATATTACCAGCTTTATCAGGAGGTAATAACTCTGGAGATATAGGAGTATCTAAAATATCTGTTAATATCTTCTTTCTCTCATCACTGCTATTATCTTTAACATAACCTACTAAATGTCTTACTAAAGTCTTAGGAATAGATGAATTAACTGAATACATACTCAT
>CAMMTE010000086.1:0-5281 GCA_946499755.1 uncultured Mycoplasmatota bacterium | reverse complement strand
AGTCTAGTAATCTAATGTCTTTTTTCTAAACCTGCATTTAGTCTAAAAATTTACGCCTAAAAACTGACAAAATATAGAATATAAATGTCAGTTTTTTCCTTTAGTTCTATGTTAAACTTCACTAAAGGGGAGTTTTAACATGGTAGTTCAATCTATTTATCTAAATAAAGATAATGTTTCAAAAGATGCTTGGCAGGAATTAATAGATTATATATGTAAATACAATGGTTATTTTAGAAAATTTAAAATAGTTATAGAAATATCTAATAATAAAATTAAATATTATCTAATTACTAAATATAAAGTACCTCCAACAATTAATTCCATAGATGACTTTTTAATAAAAGAAGAAGATGTAAATATAGAGATAGATTATCTAAAACATAAACCTATTATTTTAGATGTAGATAAAAATGCTGTAGAGCTTTCTGATATTAGTAGATTAAAACATAATAGGGAACTTAAATATATTATTATTAATATCATTCCTTTTTTTAATAAGAGACTATTTAAGACTTATTTATTCTTTAAAAATAGTAATAACTATATTAGAAGAAGATTTATGCTAGCAAGACCTACTTATTTACTTAGTGTTGATTTTAGTAATAATAAAAGATTTTCTTATGAGAAGAAAAACAAGTATTTAAACTTAGAAAAAATATTACCTCTTTTAACTAGTAATAATACTGGTATTTTTAGTGTTGATGTTTTTCCATATCTAAATAATAAGTTATATCTTGATTATAAAGATTATGACTTTTTTAAACATTCCCTAATAGTTGGTAGTAGTGGAAGTGGTAAATCTAAACTAATTAGTCTTTTAATTAAAAATATAATGTTAAATAGTGATGATTATAAAGTAGTAGTAATAGACCCTCATTCTTCAATAGAAAAAGATATTGGAGGATTAGATAGGACTAAAGTAATAGATTTCTTTAATGAAAGTTGTGATTTATTCTTATCTAGTAGTAGTGATATCGTTATTAAAAATGAACTATTATTATCAGTGTTTAAAAGCTTAATGAAAGATGGATATAATTTAAAATTAGAAAGAGTCTTAAGATATACAATTAATCTATTGCTTGTCAAAGAAGATTTCTCATTTCTAAATATTAGAAAAGTCTTATTAGATTTAGAATATCGTAATAATCTAGTAAAAGAGTTAACTCCTAAACTAAATGATACAGTTGTTTCTTTCTTTTTAACAGAATTTAATGACTTAAAAACTAATTATTATAATGAGAGTATTTCTCCTATAATTAGTTTTATTGATGAGATGTTAGTGTTTTCTACTTTTGAGAAGAAAGAAATAGGCATAAGTGATGTTATAAAAGATAATGATTTAACAATATTTTCTTTAGATAGAAGTATTTTAGGTGATAATATAGTTAAGACTATATCTTCTTTAGTAATGGAAGAAATACTTGAATCTGCTATTGAAAATAGAATAAATAAAAAACTAATTTTAGTTGTCGATGAAGTATCTTTGCTTGAAAATCCCATTATGGAGAGAATTTTATCAGAAGCAAGGAAATTTGATATTGCTTTAATTTTAACAGAGCAGTATTTTGGACAGATTAGTAAGAAGTTACAAGATGCCATATTTGCTAATGTCATTAATTATTATGTTTTTAGAACATCTAGAAGTGATGCAGTTATATTAAAAGATATCTTAGATATTAAATTAGCAAGAAGTGTAACTGATGATGATAAGATTAATTTATTTACAGGTCTAAATAATAGAGAAGTGGTAGTAAGAATAAGTAAGAATGGTAAAATTCTTCCTGTCGTTAAAGCGAAAACAACTGATTTTGTAGCGGTTCCATTAATTAGAGATAAGAGAAACAAGGAAAATATTGTTAAGAATATATCTACTAGTATTAAGACAAGCTTTTCTAAATTTACAACAAGAAGACTAAAAGATATTTTAATAAGTCTATCTAATAGTAGAAAAAAAGAAAGTAATAAGTATGAGTAGGGAAGATGTTTTAATGATAATAAATAAAATCTTTAAAGCGGTGTTTCTTGTTGATAATAGATACTCGTTAGATGATATTTATAAAAAATATGCTTTTGATATTAAATTGCCACGAAAAGTACATGATAAATATACTTATGAAGAGACATATACTGATTTTGATAATGCTACTAACTTTATTACTAAAGATAATATGGAAAATTTAGATAGTAGTAAGGGCTTTATGATGGAAAAAAGAGATTTTAATTCATTAGAAGAATTAATTAATACCTCGGAAGAGATTAATACTAGTACCACAGAGCGTTGTTATAATTCTACATATGTTAGTAAAAGTGATACTATATATGATTCTAGTTATGTCTATAATTCTACTAACTGTTCTAACTGTAAAAATATAGTATTTTGTGATGGATGTGGTAGAAGTGAATTCTTATTAGCTTCCCAACGTAGTGGAAATTGTATCTTTTCTATTAGAGTAGATGACTCTAATAATTGTAGTAACTCCTATAGTGTTATTTGTTCTAATAAAATAAGTAACTCTTTATTTATTCAAGATTGTTTTAACCTTGATGAGTGTATGTTCTGCTCCCATATTGCTAATAAAAAATATTGTATTTGTAATATGCAGTATGAAAAAGATGAATACTTTGCTATAAAGAAAATAATAATAGAGTGGATTGTTAATTCTTAGTATCATTTTATTATGTATAGCATACTATATCTAGTAGTAATTTCTAAAAAAAATACTTGCTATTTTTATAAATTTATGCTAAAATTTTACTCGTATTATGGTTGGGGATGCCTAGCCTATTATTATTAATTTTGAGGTGATTACAATGGGAAATAAAAAAACAGTTTACTTAACAGAAGAAGGACTTAATGATTTAAAAAATGAATTAAATGAATTAATAAATGAAAAAAGACCTGCTAATATCCAGGCTATTAAGGAAGCACGTAGTTTAGGTGATTTATCAGAAAATGCTGACTATGATGCTGCTAAAAATGAACAAGCACAAATTGAAGGTAGAATTAAGACTATTGAAAAGATGCTTGAAAATGTAGAAATTATTAAAGATATTCCAAAAGATGTTGTAGGAATTGGTAGTACCGTTTCTATTAAATATGTAGATGATGAAGATGATACAGATGAATATAAAATAGTAGGTAGTCAAGAAGCAGATCCTTTTGAAGGAAGAATTTCTAATGAAAGTCCTATCGCTAAAGCTCTACTTAATCATAAAGTAGGAGATATTATTACTGTAGAAAGTCCTAATGGCAGTTATGATGTTGAAATAACAGAAATAAAATAGTCCATAGGACTTTTTAAATGAAAATAAGGCTTGCTGCCTCATCTTCTATAAAATGGATACATTGGATATACTGGATAAACAGGAATAGGATACATTGGATAATAATTTGGTCTATTATTACTTCCTATACCATAACCAATAACACCACCTATTATTAAAGGAATAAATCCATTTCTGTTATTATAATAAATTGGTCTATTATACAAGAGTATCTCCTCCTCTATAGTAGTCTATGTAAATATTTACTTTAGATAAGTTTTTTGGCCTAAAAATTTTAAACTCTTATTTTCAAATTTATAAGTTTGTGTTACAATTAAGTTAAGTTAGAGGTGATGAAGTTGAAAAGTAAAAAAAAGCAGAAAAAAAATTATATAATTTTAGCATTTATATATGCTGTAGTAATTGTTTTAGTTTTATATCTTGCTAGTTGGTATAATACCTATGTTGAATACAGGGAAGAAATTCCTGTTTTACAAAATATTATTTCAGAAATAAACCCTGATGAAGTAGATCATTATTTAATGGAAAATCCATCACCAATTTTATATATATGCAGTGCAAGTGATAGTGATTGTAGAGAGTTTGAAAAAAGTATTAAATCATACTTACAAGAAAATGCTTATCAGGATTTAACTTATGTTAATTTAGAAGATATTAATGATAAAACAGCATATATAACAGAACTTTTAGATAAATATAATGGTAGTAACTTTGTTATTAATAGAATACCTTGTTTAATTAAGTTTACTGATGGTAAAGTTACATCTATAGAAGACGGACTTAATGGTGCTTTATTAACCAAAGATGAAGCTTTAAACTTTATAGATGCTAATAGCTATATGGGTGAATAATGAATCATATTGTTTTATATGAACCAGAAATACCTCAAAATACTGGTAATATTATGAGAACTTGTGTTGCTACTAATACAAAATTACATTTAATAAAGCCCTTAGGCTTTTCTTTGGATGAATCTCATCTTAAAAGAAGTGCTGTTAATTATATAGAATATCTTGATTATGAAGTCTATGAAAATTGGGATGATTTTACTTCTAAAAATAAAGGTGTATATTACTATTTAACTAGATATGGAAGAATTCCTCATACGAGTTTTGATTATAGTAATAAAGAAAATTTAGATTTATATTTTATCTTTGGTAGGGAATCAACTGGTATTCCTAAAGAAATATTAAAAAATGATTTGTCTCATTGCCTTAGAATACCTATGACATCTAATGTTAGAGCTTTAAATGTTTCTAATAGTGTAGCGATAGTTATATATGAAGTCCTAAGACAACAAAACTTTAATGATCTATTAAGAGAAGAACCATTAGATGAAAAACATAAAGGACCTGATTATTTGGAACGATAATTTGACAAGTTCCTTTTTTTGTGCTAATATATCCTTCACGCAGTAGGAAAGGAGAAATCGATGATTAAAAATTTTGTATGTACTAATCCTTATGAAATATTAGCAGCTGCTAGATATGGAAAGACAGTACGGGCAAAAATTGAGACAGTATATTATGGTTCTGCTTCAGAAGATGTAATCTTACCACCTCAAAAAAGCCGTGATGAAATAATTAGAGAAAAATTAATTAGTTATTATGGTGAACCAAATCAAGATTTTAATACTAAAAAAAGAGCCTCTAGATAAGGCTCTTTTATGTTATATGTTATGCAGCTTTTTTATCTTGTTTTCTTAGACTTCTTATTTCTCTAGCACTCATTCTAATTCTTGTACCATCTTCAAGTCTAATAACTTGTAAATTAGGTTTTTGTTGTCTTTTAGTAGCATTTAAAGCATGAGATCTACTATTTCCAGTTAAAGGTTTTTTGTTTGTTACTTTTATTGCCATAAATATACCTCCTTTGTTAATCATTTCGCTTTATAACTTTATCATATTTATCTAAGAAAGTCAAATATATTAGTTAAAAATTGTTAAACCTTTTTTAAAATGTTACATAGAGATTTTTTTAAAATGTTACATTA
>CAMMTE010000085.1:0-5332 GCA_946499755.1 uncultured Mycoplasmatota bacterium | reverse complement strand
GATTTATGTGACTGAAAGTCAATGGATATTATCCGCCAGTGCCTAGCATATTATACTGATAAGTACCAGAATCAACTAAATGTAAATTACCATTACTATCAAAAATACTATCTTCATATTGTAAATCACCAATCATATAACCCTTTAAAGCATACTTACAAACATCAGAACACATATCTTCAATTATTTTAATAAAATCAATAGACTTAATATTTAAAAAACTATAATAACCACTACTATCAACATATTTACTAACGGGACCAACATAATCCAAAGAAACAGTATATGCACTTTCTATAGGATGATCTAAAATCTTAGTCTCTATATCTTTTAATCTCCTAACATCATTTTCATCTAAAAATATTTTTCTTGGAAACTTATCTAACACTTTAACTACTAAAGAAGAAAACTTATAACATTCTCCTTCTTTACCTTCTCCCAAATATATACCATTTTCTTTATTATATATTTTATCATTAATAACTATCTTCATTATTTTAAGACTTTCTTATAACTTATTGAAGCTTCTATAGGATAAGCTTCTCCTACTCTAGATACTTCACTAAGTCCTACTAATTTATGAATATCATTACATTCTAAATATCTAGATATAAACAAATGATTTAACATTTCTTTATTATTTTTAATATGTGTCTCTATCCCTACTAAAGTAGAAACATCATCTAAATCAAACATATCACAAAAAGCATTCGTATCAACACCCTTAGGAAATCTTCCTGCCACAATCATTCTTCTTACAAAATATTCAGAATCAGGATTACTATATTTTTTACACATATCTAACACAGTATCAAAAGATCTAACATCATAAGAATTATCTTTATCTTTACAATTAACATTAATAACTGCTAAAGGTCTAGAATAATAACTAGTAACTAAAGTATTAACAGTCCCCCTACCAGAAAATTTAGTAGCACAAATAGGTAAATTTTCTTCTTTAAAAAAGGTAACTACCTTACCACTATCATTTACAGCCTCATAACCCAAATCTTCATAATTAACATCAATACTATTTCCTTGTAACATAATAATATCATAATTTTCTTTTCTTATTTGTTCTTTTAATATTCTTTTCTTCTTTCTATCTTTAATAGGAATAAAACCATATCCCAAATTCATACTAAGTATTTTTAAATTTTCCATAATCTCCTCCAGTGATTGTTATTATAATACAAAATATCTCTAAACGCAACCAAGCTTACCTTTATTTTTAAGATAAAGTTTTCTAAGAAATTCTACAGGTATAACCGAAAAAGCACATATTAACATTATTTCTATTTCTTTTAGACTAAGAGATGTTGTTCTAAACAAATCTCCTCCATAGTATATAAGAAGAACTTGAACTACTACTATAAAAAGAATAACTCCTAAAAAGACTTTATTAGATAAAAGATTTGCAAATATATTAAGGCGACTTGTTCTTGCATTAAAACTATTAAATATCATCATAAAGATAAATAAACCAAAGAAAGCACTCATAAAATAAATATCATTCCTTCCCTCTCTAAAGAAAGAGTGAATAAATGGACTTTTTAAAAAGAAAATACAAAGTAAGAAAGAATATATACTAGTAAAAACTATCTCATGAATCATATAACTATTAAGTATTTTCTCATCTCGTTTCTTAGGTGGTTCTTCCATATATTCTAAAAGAGGTGCTTCATAAGAAAAAGCAATACCTGCAAGAGTATCCATAACCATATTAACCCAAAGCATTTGAATAACAGTTACAGGACTATCTACTCCAATAAATGGTCCTACTATTGATAAGAAAACAGCACAGAAATTAACTGTTAATTGAAAGATAATAAACTTACGAATGCTTTTAAAGATTGTTCTTCCATAAAGAATAGCTTTTACTATAGAATTAAAATTATTATCAAGTAAAACAATATCACTAGCTTCCTTAGCAACTTCTGTACCACTTCCCATAGAAAAACCTACATCACTAGATTTTAAAGCAGGAGCATCATTTACCCCATCACCAGTCATTCCCACAACAAGACCTAACTCTTGAGATAATCTTACTAATCTACTTTTATCAGTAGGCAAAGCTCTTGCAACCACACATAATTTAGGAATAATCTCTTTAACTTTAGCATCACTCATCTTATTTAATTCACTACTAGTAAGAATAATATCACTATTACAAGTTATAATACCTGCATCAGTTGCAATAGACTCTGCTGTTACTTTATTATCTCCTGTAATCATAACTGTTTTTATACCAGCTTTTCTAACTAAATTTATTCCCTCTCTTACCTCTTCTCTTAACTCATCTTTAATAAATAATAAAGATAAGAAAGAAAGTCCATCTCCTTCATTAACACATACCATTAATACTCTAATACCCATACTAGCTTTTTTATTAATTATATCAATTATATTATTTTTATTAACAAAAGGGCTTCTTTTTCCATTAGGTAAAATATAATATTTACATTTATCAAGTAATACTTCAGGGGCTCCTTTATAATAAGTTACGTCTTTACCATCTTCTAATACTTTAGTATAAGAATATTTATTTTTACTATCAAAAGGTACTTCTTTAAGTTTCTTAACATGATAATTATCACTCTCTAAGTAATTAACTAAAGCTTTATCAGTAGCATTTCCCCCTATCCAAATATTTTTTTTCTCGTCATAAACACAATTAGTATTAGAAAGAATTGATTTCTTTAAAAGATTATAATAAGTAATACTATTCTTAAGTCTCTTCTTTTCTTTATAATAATCTAAATTACCAAACATAACTCCTACTACTTCAAGTTCTCCTTTCGTAAGAGTCCCTGTTTTATCAGTAAATAAGATATTTAGGCTACCTGCAGTCTCTATTCCCATAAGTTTTCTAACTAAGACATTATCTTTTAACATTCTTTTCATATTACTAGATAAAACAAGAGTTATCATCATAGGTAAACCTTCAGGAACAGATACAACTATTATGGTAACAGCAAGAGTTAAAGCTTGTAGAAAATAGGCAAATAATAGTGAAGTATCAGACAAAGTAATAATAATTCTATTAATATCAAAGTTATTATCTATAACAAGAACAGAAAAAAGATAAGAAAAAGCTACCAAAAATGCTCCAATATAACCAATTTTACTAATAACTTTAGCAAGCTCTCTAAGACGTAATTTTAAAGGACTTTCTCTTGGTTTCTCTTGTAATTCTAAAGATATCTTTCCATAAAAAGTATTAACACCTACTTTTGTTACAACCATTTCTCCTATACCATTATAAATAACACTTCCCCTTAACAATTCATTATTATCACTAGGATTAATACCATTAATAAAGGCTTTTTTATATACTTCTTTACTCTCTCCCGTAATAGAAGATTCATCTACACTAACTTCTCCTTTAATTAACACTCCATCTGCAACTATTCTGTCTCCAGATTCTAATAAAATAATATCTCCTACTACTACTTCATTAGTATCTATAAGTAAAACTTTCCCATCACGTCTTACCTTTACTTTAATCGCTTCCGCTTCACTTTGTAATTTTAAAAAAGCTTTTTCACTACCATATTCTGATACAGTAGATATAAATGATGCAAGGAAAATAGCAATTACAATACCAACAGTCTCATACCAATCAAAATCTTGAATTAAAAAGACTGTTTTAATACCTAAAGCAATTAAAAGTATTTTAATAATAGGATCTCCTAAACTTCTAATTAACTGTTTAAAAAAACTATCTTTATTAACCATTACTAAAGCATTATCACCATATTTATCACGAGCTTTAATTACTTCATCATTACTAAGACCATTACTATTTATTTTCATAAGATTATTCCTCCTATGAAATACTATGAAAATAAGTAAAAGAATAAGCTAATTAAAGAATGACAAAAACAAACAAAAAAGAGCAGATTATCTACTCTTTACCATTGCAATATAATTATTTACTTGACTAGCCCAAGTAGTACTAGCAGCATATTTTGGACCAATAGTCTCTGGTGTAGTTAGTCCATAAGCATAATAATTACGATATAAGTTATCTAAATAACCCATAATACCTTCATCAAGTGTTGCATATGCTTTATATGCTCCTCCACCACAACTAGGCCCTCCTTTTTGACCACCAACATTATTACATTCACGAACTAGACTACTACAAGTACCATTACATCCAGTCTCATGAAGAATAATTGCTGTTGCCATATAAGGATCAATACCAAGTTGTAAAGAATAACTTGCAATTAAGTATCCCTTACCAGAAATAGTAGAGTTTAGTGAATGATTAAGCTTTTCCGCTAACTGATTCATAGTTAATCCATCAAAAACAATAGGATCAACTGGTACAGTATTAACTTCATCATAAGTCTTAACATCCTCTAGTTCTTCTTCAATAACTACTTCTTCAACATTTTCTGTATCAACAGTAGTAGCATCAACTATTTCTTCATTATTATTAGAATCATCTCTAACTTCTTCATTCTTACTTTCATTATTAACTTCTTCTACAGTTCCAGAATTCATATCTTTCATTGTCACTTTTTCATAAGTTACAGCATGTTCTTCCATTTTAAAAGCTTGATACTGTAAAACTCCTGCTAAGCCTATCATAAATACACCAATAGATGCCAACGTAAGACTCAGCTTACTAACTTTTTTCATAGTTCCTCCTTCAAATAAGAACAATAAAATCATATCAAATAATTATATATTTGTCAAATTTGACACCCGAACCTATTATATTATATGTTTTATCTTGACAAGTATTTAGTTTTATTTCTATAGGAAATATATATTATTGAACCACCAATTATTATTAATATACCTCCAATTAAATAGATATATGTTGCATTACTAGATGTATTTGGTACTTTTACTGGCTTTGAATTAAACATAACTTCACTTTGAATATCTCCTGTCTCCAAAACATCAAATTCTATTATTGATGTATTTAAGATATATCCGTCTGGAGCGATTGTCTCAGTAAGAGTATATTTCCCAACTGGAAGCTTTTCTATGTAATGAGGAGTATTACTTGATGTCCATTCTTCTACTATTTCTCCATTATTATCTCTTATTACTAAATGTGCTCCTTCTACTTCTTCACTTCCTGCCATATCTTTCTTACTTATACTTACTTTAGTAAAGTCATTTACAAAGTTTATTACACTTACTTCATTACTTTCACCTACACTAAAGTATATAGGACTCTCATTTACTATTACTCCTTCTGGAGCATCTATTTGTTTTAAAGTATATTCCCCTATCTCTAAACTATCACTTGTATAAGCATCTTAAGTCGGATCGTAGCCATGTCGTTCTGTGAGCCAAGGAGTTGACCAGG
>CAMMTE010000084.1:0-5484 GCA_946499755.1 uncultured Mycoplasmatota bacterium | reverse complement strand
TTATTCGTACTCCTAATGAATATACGTTTCTTACACCGAGAATATTAAAGTTAAAACAAACAAAGGAGTTCGGAGATAATGAAATAATAATTGATTTAAGTAAAATAGATAAAGATATGTTTCAAAAAATGTATGTTAATTTAGATATGGATTATGAAGATTTTGATAACATTGATGAAGAAGAAGTAGTAAAAGTTAAAGCTAAAAATTTACCTGAAGGCTGGTATTGGGTTAAATATTATGATGGCTCAGGGAATCTTCAAGCACCTGATGGAAAAGAATATATGATATACGATTTAAATAGCGATGAGTATTTATTTAGTTATGAGAGTGACATATGGAACTCTATAAGAGAAGGATACGAAATACCAAAGAAGAACTTAAATCCTTTTGAAATAATGGAAAAAGAAATGTTAGATTACCATAAAGATTTATTGGTAACAGAGGGTTTGGATAATGGTTATGAAATTTAAGCACATTATAAAAAAGTTAATATGGAAACATAAATGCTTTTGGGGTAATAAATATAGAATAATTGAAAATGAAAAAGTTAAAGTTAAGATTTTAGTTTATCACAGAAGTATTTATATATTAGAGGAGGAAAACAAATGAGTTTTCCTCTTATTGCTTTATTAACCATACTTATATTATTTATAATCTTTTTTGTTTATGGCGAACCTTTAATTAATAACTATAAGATAAAGAATAATAACGAATATGGTTCAGGTAGATTCGCTACTAAAAGTGAAATAAAGAAGAATTTTACTAAAGCGAATATATCTAATATTAAAAAAGTAGGAATACCTATTTATTATAGTAAAGATTTTAAGAAAGTATGGTTTGATAATGATACACCTCATTATGTTTATTTAGGAAGTAGTGGTAGTGGTAAAAGTGTAACTGCTGTTATTCCTACAGTTACTTTTCTTGCCAATGCAAAAGAAAAAAGGAGTATTTTTATAACGGATCCGAAAGGGGAAATTTATCATCATACTTCTAAAATGCTTAAAGAAAAAGGCTATAATATCTTAACAATAGATTTTAGAGAGCCTCAGTTATCTAATCATATTAATATATTAGAACCTATTATCTGCGAATATGAAAAGTATATAGAGTATGAGGACTTATCTAATAAAACAGAACAACAAGAAGAAAAGTTAAATTACAAGAATATTTCTTTGTCGCACTATGCCGAAGCTAATAGGTTAATTAGTTCTATTGCCACTATGGTTATGCAGGAAGAAATTCCAGGTAAAGATCCATTTTGGAATAATAGTGCTAAAAACTTATTAGAAGGACTTATAGGTTTCTTTTTAGAAGAATATAAAGATGGAAAAATAACAAGAGAACAAATTACTATGACTTCCATTCGTAAGTTTCAAAACTCTACTATGGAAGAAAAGAATAGTAGATTCTTTAAATCATATATTGAACGTAAAAAATATGGTAGTAAGTCTAAAGATAGCTTAATGCCTATCTTATCTACTAGTGATAATACTTATCGTTCTATTACAGGTGTCTTTAGTGAAAAGATGGCTATATTTGATGATATAAATGTAGCAAACATCACTAGTAAATCTGATTTTAAACTTGATATTCTTGGTAGAGAACCTACAGCATTATTCGTAATAGTACCTGATGAAGATAAAGTATATTATACACTTGTAACTTTAATAGTAGGTTTACTTTATAGAGAATTAGTTAAATTAGCAAACAAAGAGAAAACTAAAAAATTACCAATACAAATGGACTGGCTATTGGATGAGTTTGCTAACTGTCCACCACTTTCTGATATAGAGTCTATTGTTTCTGTTTCTCGTTCTCGAGGTATGAGGTTTCACTTCTTTATACAGTCTTTCGCTCAATTAGATAATGTTTATGGTAAAGATGTGGCTCAAATTATTCTTGATAACTCAGGAATCCAGTACCTTAAGACTAACACTATGAGTACAGCTGAAGAAATAAGTAAAAGACTAGGGAAGAAAACAATAGAATCATCTTCACTTAGTCAGTCGTTTAGTATTTCTAATTATAATGGTAATCATTCTACTTCTTTAATGGCTAGAGATGTAATGACACCTGATGAAGTTAAAAACTTGCATTATAAAACTATTATATTTCCTAATATAGGTTTTCCAATATTTAGAGATACAGTAATTTATAAAAATCTATCTTGTTATTCTAGTGGAGAGATAATAAGAAAAGTAAGACCTTTAGAAGATTTAAAAGATACTTATTTTACTGTAGAAAATATTACTAATAATAAAAATAGAGATATTAACTTAAATGATGATGAGTGGTTTTCTGAATTTAAAAAATATGAAGTAGAAAAGTTAAAACCTGCTATAGATGTTATTAAAGATATTTTAAAAGATAAAATAAAAACAATAGACTTTAAAGAAAACAATAATAGGACTTATGCAGTGTGTATAAGTAGTAAAAAAATAACTCAAAAGGAAAATGCTTATATAAAAGGTAAAATAAATAAAAATACTTATTATATCAATGTTGATAGTACTAAAAACTTAATAGAAATACATTTAAATAATCTCATTGAAATAAATAATGGTATGGATCAAGAGGTTATTGAAAATAATGTTTTTACTGAATAAATATGTCTAGTTATTCATAGTTTTTAGTGTGGAGGCTTGTATGGATGATAAAGACATAGAAGTAAGATTTAGTACTAAGAATTTACCTTTTGAATATAAGTTGTTAGAGTATAGGTTGATTATTAACAAAGGATTATATGATGAGAAAATTATAGATTTAAAAACCTATAACGAAATGGAAAAAACTATAATGGCACGTTTGAAAAAAATAAAATTGGAAAGTATTTCAAAAAATAATTAATTGTTTGACATCATTTTATAATGATGCTACATTCATTTATGGTAAAGCATAAAGAAAGATATATGCGAAAGAGAGGGTGATATATGAATATAATAACTGCTAAGGAAGATTTAAAAAAAGGTAAAACGATATATGATATGCCTTTAAGAGTTGCATATTATGCTCGTGTTTCTACTGATAAGGACGACCAGCTTAACTCTTTGGAAAACCAGCAAGGCTATTTTGAAGATATGATAAAAGAAAATGAAAATTGGGTTTTTGTTTGTGGTTATATTGATGAAGGTATTAGTGGTACTGCTGTAGAGCATCGTGATTCTTTCTTACAAATGGTAGAAGATGCTACTTTTGGAAAAGTTGATTTAATTATAACTAAAGAGATTTCAAGATTTGCTAGAAATACAGTAGATAGTATAAGATATACAGAGTATTTATTAAGAAATGGTGTTGTTGTCTTTTTCTTAAATGATAATCTAATAACAATACAACCTGATGCAGAGCTTAGGCTTACTATTATGTCTAGTTTAGCTCAAGACGAAGTTCGTCGTTTATCAGAAAGAGTTAAATTTGGTATCAATAGAAATATAAAAGAAGGAAAATTAATTGGAGGAAAACTCACTGGATACGATAAAAAAGATGGTGTATTTTATATCAATGAACATGAAGCTATAATGATAAGGTATATATTTAATACTTATATAACTGGTATTGTAAGTTTGACACAAATTGGATTAGAGTTAGCTGATATGGGATACTTAAATTCTAAAGGACAGCCTTATTCCTCTACTTCCTTAGCAAAGTTTTTAACAAATGCTAGATATAAGGGCTTTTATACTGCTAGATTAAGTGAAGTTGAAGATTATAAAACTCATAGAAAAAAGAAAGTGCCTAAAGAAAGACAAATTTGTTATAAGGATGATAGAATACCAGCTCTTGTTTCTGAGGAATTGTGGGATGGTTGTAACGAACTGTATGAAAGTAGAAAAAAATTACGTGCTAGACATATTTTGAATTCTGATGAAGTACTAAAACATTCTAAATACTCTTGTAAGATATATTGTGGCGACTGTAATGATATATATACTAGGAATGGTGGTAGTAATAGATCGTTGAAGCCAACTTGGTCATGCAATACTTATAAGAGAAAAGGAGTTTCTGTTTGTGCTTCTCCAATTATACAGGAAAGCCAACTTGATAATATTTTTATTTCTGTTTTTAGTGATTTTATGGCACATAAAAAGGAATATTTAAAGCAAGTTTTAAAGGAATATGAAAATATCATAATGAAATATACACCGACAATAGACATAGATAAAGCAAAGAATAAGATAGAGCAAATAGAACAACAAAAAGATAAGTTGTTAGATTTAAATTTAAAGGGAATAATAAGCGATTATGAGTTAAAAAAGAGAAATGATAAATTTAATGTTGAATTAAAACAATTAGAATCAGAAATAAATAATTTGCAAAATAGCGATATAGAAGAAAAAAAGTTAAAGAACAAAATAAAAGCAATAGAAAATTATTTAACAACAAAACTAGATATAAAAGAAAACCTTCCAAATTTAGTAAAATTGTTAATTGATAAAGTAATTGTTGAAAAAATAGATAATAGTAGAAAACATATAAAATTAACTATATATTTTGATTTTAATACACCTGTTATTGATATAGATTTAGATATGAACGACAAGAAAAAACAAAATAAGAGAACACCAACTACATTAGCTTGTAGCAACACTAGTCATGTCATAAGATGTTCCTGTATTGACACCAAGCAACCCAGGATTCGTTAAAATGGGACAGTTATTAGGAAAAGAGAGATTATTTCACTACTTAGACTTATTTGGTTTTGGTTCTAAGACAGGAATAGACCTTAATGGAGAAGGAGAAGGTATTATCTTTCCTCTTGATAAAGTAGGTAACATAGAACTTGCCACAACTGCCTTTGGTCAAGGAATTAGTGTTACACCTATTCAACAAGTAAGAGCGATATCAGCTGTTATTAATGGAGGTATTTTACTAAAGCCTTATGTTTTAAAAAATATATTAGAGCCAGAAACTGGTAATGTTATGGAACATAATAGTAAGAGAGAAATTAGAAGAGTAATAAGTGAAGATACAAGTAAGATTATGAGATATGCCCTAGAAACAGTAGTTGCCTTAGGTGGTGGTAAATCTGCTTACATTGATGGCTATAGAATTGGTGGTAAGACAGGTACGGCTCAAAAAGCTGTTAATGGAGCCTACCTTGCTAACAACTACATAATGTCCTTTGTTGGTATAGTTCCTTCTAATGACCCAGAAGCAGTACTATATATTGCGATAGATAATCCCAAAGATACAGCACTACTTTCAAGTTATACAACAACTCCTATTGCAAGACGTATCCTTTTAGATATAATCGATGCCTTAGGTATTGAAAAGCAAGAGGGTGGCGTAGAAAAAGACTGGGAGTGGAGTGATAAAGTCTATTATGAAGTAGCAGATGTTGTAGGAAAAACTCCAGATGAAGCGAAGAAATTACTTGAACATTTTACTATAGAATACTCTGGTAGTGGAGAGAAAATAATAAGTCAATCTCCTAATGCTGGAACAAGATTAGAAGATGGTAGTACTGTTAAATTAATGTAA
>CAMMTE010000083.1:0-5492 GCA_946499755.1 uncultured Mycoplasmatota bacterium | reverse complement strand
GTAAAAAAGTTAGTTTAGCACTACTTCTACTAGATGCTCCACTACCTAATTTATTTTTTTCTACCAAAGCAATCTTTCTTTTATCATCTTTAAATTGATAAAAGGTATTACAACCTGTAACACCTCCACCAATTATTAAAATATCTACATCTATATTTTCATTTAACGCTTTATAGTTACTTTGATTAACAGTATCTTGCCAAATAGAAATATTTTTCATATCATCACCTATTTCTATTATGGCTAAAATTTAATCATATATACTATCTTTATCGTAACTAATTATATCTCCAGTAGTAGCATTAATCTCATAATCATATTCTATATTATTATAAAAGAATTCTAACTCATAAACTAAAGTATGATTATCATGCTCTAACTCTTCTCTTGTAAACTGAACACTATTAATATCAAGTCCTGCAGCAGTTAAAGCAATGTTTTTCGCTTCATCAAGAGTTATGCTAGCAGTTACCCCATTAAGGCTATTTTGACCATTAGAGTTACCATTATTACTATTGCCATTATTGTTATTATTACCATTACTAGAGTTATTTTGATTAGTAAAATATTTAAAGTCTGTATAAATAATCTTACCCTCTTTAGCATCAATCTTATATTCATAAGCAGCATCATTAATATACCATACTTCTACTTCATAAATACCTTTATCTAGCTCAAAATCAATATCTTCAAAATATAAATCACCACTACTAACATTCATATTCGCTGCAACAATATCCTTTACTTCATTTTTACTAATAAATGTAGTCTTAAAATAGATTAAGATAAGTAAAGTAATTACAACAAGAATACCAACTACAATAATAATTATCTTTCCGTATTTCTTCATAATATCTATCCTCTCTATACTTAGATTTTATCATTACATTTTATTTAAGTAAAGATGGTTTTAGAAGAAAAGAAGAACCTATAATTGTTCTTCCAATAACTTATCTGTTATTTTCCAATAACCATTTTTATTAGCACCAATTCTTTCAATATATTTGTTATCAATAAGTACTTTAAAATTTCTTATAATTGTTCTTTTATTTACATCAAGCAACCTAGCTAATTCATCTTGTGTTATATTAGGTCTATCCATAATTAATTTTACAATTGATTTTTGAAGTTGATTAAGAAATATATATGATTCATATTTTAATTTGCTTGTTTCTTTTTTAAATTGATTTTCATTAAAAGGAATACTAACTCTTATGTGATTTGGAAAAAAATTAAATATAGATTTATCATAGCTTTTTAATACTCTTTGTATACCAGTTCCTAATTGTTCAACAAATCCTAAATCTCTAAAAACTCTCATTAATTCAGGATTCCTAGGATTAGAAAAACCTTCTAAAAATTCATCTTGTGAGACTCCTTCTTGAATACCACCGTTTGATGAAATAACTAACTTATCATCAAATAACTCAAACTTCGGTGAATATCCATTACACCAGTCATTATGAACAAGAGCATTTGTAACCAACTCTTTAACCGCATTATAATCATACAACTTAATTTCTTTTCTAGTTTTATATTCAATTTTAGTGTAAGTTTTATTCTCTAAAATTATTTTATTTAAAATGTTATCAGTTATTTTTACTAAAGAACAAAATCCAAAATCTTCATTTTCTATTAAATTAGAAACATCATTTTCTTTGTATTTAGCAAATTGAACAGAAATATTATTATTATCTGCTAATAAGTAGGCTAGATAATTAAATTCATTATTATCATTATAAAAGTCAAGTTTCTTTAAAAAATTATCATTTACTTCAAAACCTCTTTCTTGATAATAAATCTTTAAGGTCTTAAATTCTAAATCTTGTTTAGGTGATTTAATATTTTTTAAAGAATTTCTTGTACGTTTAGAAAACAAATTTAATATATCTTCTTGACTCATACTTTCTACTGAAGAACCGATTCTAATAAAACAACTATCTGGTGTCATACCCATTCCTCTTAAATAATAAGGTCTTTCATTGCCTTTAGCAACTATTATTTGAATATATTTTTTACCATTTTTTTCATTTAATATAACATCAAATAATCCTAAAGATGATGGCATAATATTGTCTTTTATTCTATCTTTTATCGTTCTTTGTAATAAATCTAAATTTCCTGTTAAACCTTTTATATTTCCTTTATCGTCTACACCTATAAATATATTGCCACCATCTGTATTTAAAAAAGCAATTACTTCTTTTTCAATATTGTCTGTAAGTTTTATTTTAAATTCTGTTCTTTTATCCTCTGTCAACCCTATCATTAAGTAACACCTCCAATTACAATTATACTAGATGTCACTATAAATGTCACTATAAATGTCACTATAAATTTTGCATATAGAAAAAGAAGAAACTACAATTGTTCTTCTAATAACTTTAACTTAGCTTCTTCTTCTTTTAATTTCTCTCTATCAAGGTCAACTATATTCTTAGGTGCTTTATTAACATAGTTTTCATTACTAAGTAACTTCTTACGTCTTTCGATAGAATCCTTTAACTTCTTAATATCCGCTTCCAACTCTTCTTTATTAACTTCATTTTTAAAGAAATAAGTAATATCAATTAAACTAGATTTATAGTTAATAGACTGATAATCTTCTAAAGGCTCACTAACAATTAATTCATCAGTAATCTTTAACTGTGACTTATAAATATATTCTAAATCACTATTAGTACTAAACATTAATCTATCATCTTTCTTAATATTATTAGTAGCTTTCAAATTTCTTATCTCTCTTAAGTCAACTATAACTTTAGATATTTCTTCTGCCTCCTCATTAAATACAGTTTCACTATCATACTTAGGATAAGTACTAATTACAATAGACTCACTATCTTTAAATGGTAACATCTGATAAATCTCTTCTGTTACATAAGGCATAAATGGATGAAGTAATTTTAAAATAGTTGTTAAAACATCAAGTAAAACACTCTTAGTTGTATCATTCATAGCAGCTTTACTTAACTCTATATAGTTATCACAGAAGTCTTCCCAAATAAACTTATATAACATATTACCAACATTATGGAAGTCATAACTATCCATATTTTTAATAACATCTTTAATTAAGTTATTTTTTAAGGTTAAAATCCATTTATCAGCTTTACTTAAATTTTGATAATCATATCCTGCTGTTTTCATGTCTTCAAGATTCATTAAAACATAACGTGAAGCATTCCATAATTTATTAATAAAGTTCCAAGTAGATTTAACTTTCTCTTCATCATAACGCAAATCTGTACCTGGAGCAGTATTAGTAGTTAAGAAAAATCTAAGACTATCCGCACCATACTTATCAATAACATCCATTGGGTCTACTCCATTACCTAAAGACTTACTCATCTTACGTCCTTCTTTATCGCGAATAAGTCCATGGATAAGACAATCTTTAAAAGGTCTTTTACCAGTAAACTCTAAGCCTTGGAAAGTCATACGATTAACCCAGAATGGAATAATATCATAACCAGTTACTAAGACATTATTAGGATAATATCTTTTAAATAAATCCGTCTCTTCAGGCCAACCTAATGTTGAAAATGGCCATAAAGCAGATGAGAACCAAGTATCTAGTACATCTTCATCTTGAACCCAACCATCACCATCAGGGGCTTCCATACCAACATATACTTCATCACCTTTATACCAAGCAGGTATTCTATGTCCCCACCATAATTGTCTAGAAATACACCAGTCATAGGTAATCTCCATCCAGTGATTCATTGTTTTTTCATAACGTTCTGGAACAAAGTTTACTTTAGTATCTTTATTCTTTTGATTTGCAAGAACTGCATCAGCAAGGGGTCTCATCTTAACAAACCATTGTTTAGATAAAGTTGGCTCAACTACGGCATCACTTCTTTCACTATGTCCAACATTATGAGTCATCTCTTCAATACCAATAAGTAAATCTTGTTTTTTCAAATCTTTTACTAATTTTTCACGGCACTCTTCACGAGTCATTCCCTCATAACCAGGAGCATTCTCATTCATTGTAGCATCTAAATTCATTACGACAACACGAGGTAAGTTATGTCTTAACCCTACTTCATAGTCGTTGGGGTCGTGTGCTGGAGTTATCTTAACAACACCTGTTCCAAATTCAGGGTCTGCATGAATATCCCCAACAATAGGTATTTCTTTATTAACAATAGGTAGAATTACCGTCTTACCAATTAAATGTTTATATCTATCATCACTTGGATTAACAGCAACTGCAGTATCACCAAATAAAGTCTCTGGACGAGTAGTTGCCACATCTAAGTATTCATCAGTACCAGTTATATAATATTTAATATGATAAAATGCTCCCTTATCTTCTTTATAGATAACCTCTTCATTAGATAAAGCTGTCATTTGAACTGGATCCCAGTTAATAATTCTCTCTCCTCTATAAATTAAACCTTTCTCATAAAGTTTAACAAAGACATACCTAACCGCTTGACTAAGTCCTTCATCTAAAGTAAATCTTTCTTTCGTATAATCAAGACTAAGTCCAAGTTTTGCCCATTGTTCATGAATAGTAGTAGCATATTCATCTTTCCAACTCCAAGCATGTTCTAACCATTCATCACGAGTTATACCCCGAGGATTAATACCCATTTCTCTTAATCTTTTATCAACTTTAGCCTGTGTTGCAATACCAGCATGATCCATTCCTGGAACCCATAAAGCATCATAGCCATTCATTCTCTTATATCTAATAATAATATCTTGTAAAGTTGTATTCCAAGCATGACCTAAATGTAGTTTACCTGTAACATTAGGTGGTGGTATTACGATACAAAAAGGTTCTTTACTCTTATCTTTATCACCTTTAAAGTACCCTTTATTTACCCAATTATTATACTTATCTTTCTCTACTTCTTTATGATTATATTTCTTATCTAACATGACCTTTATCCTCCTTTGATCTTTTATATTTTCCATATCTTTTATTAACTTCTTTTTCTATTAAGTCAAAATCATCGAGTGTTTCTATAACTAAATTACCATCTCTATCTTTAACAGCAGTTGCCTTCTTATCTATATACTTTAAAATCATTTCTCTATTATTAACAAAGTAATTATATTGTCTTTTAGTAACAACTTCTGGTATATACATTAATATATTACTAATTGATTCAGCAGTGTTATAACAAAAATGTCCAATACTAGCCATTGTAAGAGGTGCAATATAAGAGTCGTTGTCGCTAAATTCATAACCTAAATTATATTTATCAGAAAAATCTTGGTACCTATCAACATGATTTTCATTACCAACAATAATTTTCTCAAACACATTATCTTCCATTTGTTCTTCATCTGGAACAATAATGACTCGTCCTACTTCTTCAAATCTTTTTCTAAAATTTAAATATTCCTTCTCTATTTGCATTAACTCTTCATCAAAATTTTCAATATATTTCATTTTAAAATGACAATCTACTAAACTATAATTATTAAACCCAACATATTCATAATCCTTAAAATTTTCTAAATTAGTA
>CAMMTE010000082.1:0-5534 GCA_946499755.1 uncultured Mycoplasmatota bacterium | reverse complement strand
ATCTTAAATCTTAAAAGTAAAATATCACTATCACTAACATTATTTAACTTAACAACTAACTTATTATCTTTAGAAGCTTTAATAAAATATTTACCATTATCCTCTTCTATACTTAAATTCTTACTTTCTAAAACATTATAATCTGGAACATAATCTCTAACTTTCTTAACATAACTATCACTATAATCTCCATCAACAATAGCATAATTCAAATAAGCATCTAACTTCTCAAAATAAGATAAACCATTATACTCATCTAAACTCATTATCTTATTAGTACTATAGCCTATAGGTAGGACATCTTCATTTCTATAAATACCATCAGCAATTTTTTTATAGCCTAACATATTATTACTACTATTAAGTAAATACTTATTACCCATATAAAAGTTATAGAAAATATTATTATTACCAGTAAGCATACCATAACTTCTATAAATAAATTCATTATTAATTAAATTATTATAAAAATCTTTATAATAAGAATTAGATAAAGAAGAATAAATACTACCTGTATAATAATCTATATCATAAATCTTATTAGATTTATCTAACTTAACACCTTGATCACTCATTCTATAAAAACTATTATCTCTATCTAATACTTGCTGTACTTTATCACTAGTCTCTTCATAATCTAAAGTATCATAAAACTCTTTAGTTACAAAAATATCTGAAAAATTAGTTGGAATAACTAAAACTAATGACATAACTCCAAGATAAATATAAAGAACATATTTTTTTTCTAGCTTATAACTAATAAGTAAAAAGATAATTAAAAGAACCATATCAACACCAAATAATAAGCATAAATATTCCCTCTTATAAACGAAAACAAGAAGATTAATAATAGCAATTATTAAAGAGATAATAATACTAATCTTTAACTTACTTTTATTATTAAAAATATTCATAAGGAAATAACCAATTAAAAGAATTGCAAGAGGTAAGAGTGGTATGAATGCTTTACCATTTAGATACATTCCTCCATTAAACACATAATCAAAAATGGGAAAAACTAGCAAAATACTAAAGATTATACTAATAACCTTAACTTCACGTTTTTTAGTAATAACACCATATATTAAAGCGATTATAAAGATAGCACTACATCCCAAAGAATAAGATGAATACAAAGTATTAGAAATATCAAAGTTAGGAATAAATAATCCAAGTAATGAAATACTTTTATTAGTCGCAGTTCTACCATCAAGTAATGAATAAGCTGTTGGAAGTAAAAGAAAGCAACTCAAAAGCACTGGTATTAACATTATAAAGATAAACTTAAAGCCTTCTCTAAAGAAATCTTTTGCTGTAATTTTATCATTCCTTTTATCTTCTATATATCTAAAAATACCATAAAGTAAAACACAAACTAATCCAACAACGCTAAAGTAATAACTAGTTAAAATCATTAAGAAAATAGATATAACTAATAAAGGTATTTTCTTCTTATCAAAATACTTATCAACCCCAATTAATGCCATGAGTAAAAAAGGCATATAATCTACAAACATAATATGTCTATGTAAATGAAAGATAAAACATCCTGATGTTAAAAATAATAAAGTACTAACAAAACTAACTTTCAAATCAAATCTTCTTCTTAAAAAATAATACATTAAAATAATGCTTACTATTAAACAGATAATCATACTAAACTGAATATAAGTAATCATAGATACAAAAGGTAATAAATAAGAAATTAAAATAATTGGATTAAAAAGTCCATAATACGAAATATTATAGATATTTTGTCCCCCTCCAAGGTTAAATGCAAAATTAGGAAAAATATCACCTGTATCATAAAATAGTTTTCTTAAATAATCAGGAAACATAATATGTTGACTAAGCCAATCTTTCTTAGAGCCAAAAAAATTAGTAAAGTTAACAAGTACTAAAATGGTAACTAAACTAATTATAATTAAAGTTAAAATATTTATTATATCATTTTTATGCTTACTTAAACTTTTCATAAGTCCCCCTAACTAAATACAATATTACTATTAAGTGGTACTACTTGTATCATTGTATTACCATCTGCAACTACTAACTCATTACCACTCTTATAATAATAATGAGTTTTATCTCTTCTAGAAGCTTTATTCCAAGTAATAGGAATAGCATATCCATTAGTAATATAATAGCCTTCCCCATTACCTACAGTATCTAAATCCTGTCTACCATAACTGTCTAATGTATGATTATTAACTTTCATAATAATTATATTCTTATAATGATATTGTAATCCACTATCTCTATCAGTATGCGGACTATTATTCATATAACGTAAATAATACCTATTATTAGCATCATAAGTATAACTTCTAACCCCGCTATTAGAATATGTCATAGTAATGTTATTAGCAGTTAATAAATCACTTGTATCATTAAAAGCAATATCATCAGTAGTATAATTCAAAAGACTATAATTATCACTAGTAGTACTATAACCTTTACTTCCTGCAACATTATACAAATCTTCTATACTAGTAAAAACATTATGAGGTGCGGCAATATTATAATTACGATAATAACCATTATCATAAAGTCCATTAATATTATTAACACCTAAAGCTCTAATATCATTTTCAGCATATGTACTCCATCCATAATGAGCATATATAGCATCACTCTCAAGAGCATAATCTAAAAAATAATGCCTACTACTTCTAACAGGACCAATTACACTAGTATTAACATCTTTAAAAATAGCCATTATTCGAGTTAAGCCACCTTCTACTATTATTTCATAAGTTAAATAAGCATCTTGTAATCCTACATGAGCATTATTACCCACATTATTATCAATCATAATAGCAATAGGACGCTTATTACTATTAACATCATAAACAGTTAAATCCTCTTTATCAAGTGTATTAACATCATCTATTTTCACGTTCTCTTTTTTATTAGACTTATTATCATTGATAGACAACAAAAAATAAAAAAGACCTATTAATATTAAAAATAATACTACACTAATAACACTAATTATAATTATTTTCTTTTTATTATGGTTAGGTTTAATCCTAACTTCACCTAAAGATTTTGGCTTTCTCACGACTACCACCCAACTAAATTTTAGCACAGTTTAAATAATAATTAAACTTTAAAGGAAAAGTTTCCAAAACTTGACAAAAAATATACTATTAAAAAACAGTAAAAAATATGATACATTATAGACATAATTAAAAAGCGGTGTTCCCTACCAATAAAGAAAATGGGAATAAAAAAAAGTGACTATCATATGCATTCATAGATAGCCATTTTATTACCTTACAAGCTTCTTAACATAAGGACTTTCCACAGATTTATATCCTTTAAATGTTTCTGTACTAGCAATATCTTCTCTTCTATTTTGTAAGGCAATAACTTCATTTGCATTATTCAATTCAAATACATCAGCTTTATCAATACTTTTTACAACTTTACTTGACCTTACAACACTAGTACCAGGCAAAGCTTTTTCTTTCATTTTATCTGCCATTCCCATAATCTAAAACCTCCATATTAATTAATAACTATATCTCTACTACTAGGCATTACTTGTATAAAAGTATTACCATCACTCACCTTTATCTCATCACCATTACTATAAGAATAATAAGTTTTACCACTTCTAGAATCTTTCTCCCAAGTAATAGGCATCATATAACCATTAGTAATATAATATCCTTCCCCACTTCCTACTGTATCTAAATCTTGTCTACCATAATCATCAAGAGTACTATTATCTACTTTCATAATAATTATATTTTTATAATGATATTGTTCTTTACTATCTCTATCAGTATGAGGAATACCATTCATATAACGAAGGTAATAACCATTATCACTATCATAAGTATAACTTCTAACTTCACTATTAGAATAAGGAATCTCAATACTAGTTAAAGAAGTACCTTCTAAACTACAATTCTCACCATCACAGTTTAATGAATTATCAGTTTTCTCTAAATCTACCTTTTTACTAACATAATTTAAATTTTCATAATTACTAGATGTAGTATCATAACCTAACTCCTCAGCTTTTAAATATAAATTATCAATACTAGTAAAAACGTTATGAGGAGCAGCAATATTATTATCACGATAAAAGGCATCATCATAAAGTCCATTAATATTATCAACAGAAAGAGCCTCAATATCATTCTCTGCATAAGTACTCCATCCATAATGAGCATATATTGCATCATTCTCAAGAGCATAATCTAAAAAATAATGTCTACTACTTCTAACTGGTCCAATAACACTAGTATCAACATCTTTATAAATAGCCATTATTCTAGTTAAGCCACCTTCTACAATTATTTCATAAGTTAAATAAGCATCTTGTAACCCTACTTGTTCATCGTTATCAACATTATTATCAATCATCACGGCAATAGGACGTTTATTACTATTAACATCATAAACATTTAACTTTTCCTTTTTTTCTACCAAAGGCACATCATTACCAAGATAAACAAAATAATAGTAAGTTCCTCCTATCAAAGCCAATAATAAAATTATAAATATAATAAATGCTATTCTTCTTTTTCTTTTCTTCTTCACAAGCACCACCTCTACTTTAATTTTATCACAAATTTATACTACTTAATAGAACAAATTATTATAAAAAACATAAAGTATACTAGGTGATTATATGTCTCAATTAATTCAATATACAAGTAAAGAATTAGATTTACTAGCAAGATTAATGCGAGCAGAAGCAGTTGGTGAAGGAGATTATGGTATGCTTATGGTAGGCAATGTTGGTGTAAATAGAGTCCTTGCTAACTGTTATACATTTAGAAATATAAATACAATTACCAAAATGGTATTCCAAAATCCAGGAGGTTTCGCTGGTATAAACAGTCCTCAATTCACATCAGGTTCTACTATCAAAGAAAGAGAACTAGCAGAAAGAACTTTAAAAGGAGAATATTACTATCCTGCTACCAATGCATTATGGTTCTATGCACCAGGAAGAAATAATAATTGTATTAGTACCTGGTATGATCAAGCCCTAGCAGGAAGATTTAAAAACCATTGTTTCTATGCTCCTGATCCTAGTGTATGTCCACCTCTTCATTAAAAATATCCTTATTTTATAGTAACATTATTTTTATTATCTTCTAATATATAGTTAATAGGAAACAAAAAGTTTTGAGGATATTGACAATCACTTCAATTTATATATAATATTAAATTGTAAGTGATCTTCAGTATCCCGTGTGGACTGAAGACTTTTAATTTTATAAAACAAGAGATGAACAAATTAATTTATTAAAATCAAGAAACATATTATTTTATGCCAAAGAAAAACCTTATAATACCCAATTATAAAAAACAAAAATAGAAAAACTTATACGGTACTAACTAATAGAAACCTAAAGGATTTACCAGTACCAATTAGCATCACACTCTACTATTAAAAATATATTGTCAAATCATAGTAAACTATGCTATAATAAATGTGTTCTTAAAAGAACCCATAGGGGCGTGGTATAATGGTAGCATAGGAGTCTCCAAAACTTTTGATGGGAGTT
>CAMMTE010000081.1:0-5630 GCA_946499755.1 uncultured Mycoplasmatota bacterium | reverse complement strand
ATGATAATGACACTATAACAATACCTGATGGTTATCTAGATATAGGATTAATTGATACTATGGAAGATTTAATAGTTAACTTTATAGGAGCGGTAACTTTCTCTATCTTAGGTTACTTCTATATTAAAAAACGTGATAAATATAAAGGAATAGAACACTTTATTCCACAAAAGAAAAAAGCTTAAGAGTAAAATCTTAAACTTTTTTTACTTAAAAACATTCTTTTTAAGTTCGACAATATCAGTTAGTTCACATTCTAAATAATTACAAAATCTTTCTAGTACTATTAAATCAAGTCTTTCAATTTCTCCATTAATATATCTAGTAACAACCTTATAATCAGTTCCTGTGTCTTGACCAAGTTTATTTTTACTTATCTTTTTCTTTGCCAGTAAATTATTAAGTTTAAAGTAAAAAGCACTATTGCCAATTCTAACCTCAATACCATCTTTATTCATTATATCGCCCTCGAATTAATTTTAACAATAACTTTGGCTATACGGCTACTGGTTATATGACTAATAAGAGTATTACCTAAAATATTAAGGTTTATACATAATAGTTGCTAATAATGTTTAAGTTTTATATAATCATTGTAAGGAGTTGTAATTATGGTTATAGGTTTAATATTTATTTTAATTGGAGCATTGTTTTTAATATCAATATTTGCTCCCGAATTTAGTATTAATTTTTCTTATATTTTTCCCTTAATACTAATAGCAGCATCTCTATACTATATTATAAAAGGTAGAAAGTTTACTCTTGCAAACACTATTGTTTTATATTTAGGAATTTGGTTTCTATTAGATGAATTAGATATTATAAGAGGAGAATTTAGCAATGCCTTCTTCCCTTTAATTTTAATAATTATTGGTATATTTATAATTATAGAGAGCTTAAAAGTAAAAAAAGTATTTAAAAGGAAAGATGATAACTTAAAAAATTATTATGGCATCTTTAGTGGCTTAGAAGAAAGAGTAACTGACTCTAATTTTAAAGGCGCTAATGTTTATAGTATTTTTGGAGGAGTAGACCTAGATTTAAGAAATTTAGAGTCAAAAGGGGATATAACAATTAATGCTTATTCTATCTTTGGTGGTACTAGTATCTTTGTAAATGATAACTTAAATGTAAAACTTAACTCATTCGCCTTATTTGGAGGTAATGAGAATAAAACCCTTTCCTCTGATAAAAAGAAAAGTCATACTTTAACAATTAATGGTATCTCAATCTTTGGAGGAACAGAAATTAAGTAGTCTTACAAATTAGTAAGATTATTTTTCTTGTCAAAAAGATAAGTTATTAGTATCATTAATATGAAGGTGATAATATGCAAGTAACAATTTTAGGAACAGGAGCATTTGGACTTGCTCTTGGTAATTTATTACATGAAAGAAGTAATGCCGATATTATTTTCTGGACTGCTTTTGAAGAAGAATATCTAGAAATAACTAATAATAATACTTATGATAGGGTTCTAACAGGAATAGAACTTGCAAGTGATTTAGATGTGACAATGGATTTAGAAGAAGCCTTAAATAACTCTGATTTAATCATAGTGGCTATTCCATGTAATCATGTAAGAGAAGTATTAACTAGAATAAAAGATTATTTAACAGATAATAGTAGAGTAATTTTAGTATCTAAAGGGCTTGAAAAGAATACTGACTTCTTAATGACAGAAATATATGATGAATTAAATTTAAAGGGCCATGTTTCTTATCTAGCAGGGCCTACTTTTGCTAAAGAACTTATCGTTAATAGTAAAGCCGGTTTAACACTTGGCACAAAAGATGAAAAAACTAAAGAGTTAATGTTAGAGTTATTTAAAGATACCAATGTCGAAATAGAGGTAATAGATGATTATATTGGACTAGAGTTATATGGTGTCATTAAAAATGTTTTAGCAATACTTATGGGAAGTATCAGTAGTAAATATAGAGGAGACTCTACTAATGCTTATTATTTAACTAAAGTTTATAATTTTGCTAAAGACTTAGTAACTAAACTAGGAGGAGAGAGTAAAACAGCAACATGTTATGGAGCTTTAGGGGATATTTTATTAACTTGTAATAGTAAAACTAGTCGTAATTATAGTTATGGAGTCCTTTTATATACTAATAAAGAAGAAGCAGATGTTTATAAAAAACATTATACTGTTGAAGGAAGTATTGCTATTAACTCTTTAACAAAACTATTAGAAAAGAATAATCAAACATCAGAGTTTTTGGAAAAACTAACAGACTACTTTAACGGTAAAGTTTCTCTTGATGATGTATTAGAACTATTCTAGGAGTAATTATGGAAGTATATTTAGAATCAATAAAAACAGCTTTTCTTATCTTTCCTTTTCTTGCTTTTCTAATCACATTACCTTACCTTTTAATACAGTATCATAAGTATGGTTCAGTACCTCTAATAAGAAGTAGTATTGTTTATACTTTTATCCTTTACCTATTAACAGCATATTTTTTAGTAATATTGCCCTTACCTAGTAAAGAAGAAGTCTTAGCCATGCCTACAAAAGCACCTCAACTTATTCCTTTTGCCTTTTTAGGAGACTTTATAGATGCTTTTAAATCTACTAGTAGTGTTCTTGCTTTTCTTAAATCACCAATTGTTTACACAACCCTTTTTAATATTGCTATTACCATACCATTTGGTATTTACTTAAGATATTATTTTAAGAAAAAATGGTATATTACTATAATTTACACATTTCTTTTAAGCCTCTTTTTCGAACTAACCCAATTAACGGGATTATATGGTCTTTATCCTAAAGCATACCGTCTTTTTGATGTTGATGATTTAATGGTTAACACCTTAGGAGGCTTTATAGGCTACATAATTACCCCAATTATTACAATCTTTTTACCTAATAGAGATGAAATAGATAAACTATCTTATAAAAGAGGTAAAGTAGTTTCTATCTATAGACGCTTTCTTGCTTTCTTAATAGATCTTTTCGTCTTTGCAACTGTAATGTTTATAATATTAGTTATAGCAAACTTTAATAACTTTTTAATCCCTTTAATTATTTCTATAACTATTTATTATATAATCCTACCTTCTATAACTTCTTATACTATAGGTAAATATCTTGTTAAAATAAAATTAGATTGTAAAAACAAACATAAACATCTATCCATCTTTCTAAGACAAACTATTCTTTACTTTCTAATTATCTTTGGTCCTGTTATTGTTATAAATTATAATAACCATATTAATGGACTTATCATCCTTTTCTATCTTCTCTTTTTGACTTATGCTTATTTTGAATTGCTTTTAAAATTTTTTGGTCGTAAGAAACCATTGATATATGAAAGAATAACAAAAACTGAAAACATAAGTACTGTCTATTATATAGACGAATTAGAAACAGCAGCTGAAAACGAACCTAGTCAAGATACTAAAAGTGTGGTACAATGTAAAAAAGAGGAGGTTAAAGATGAAAGTAGAGATTAAAAGAGTAATTTGGCCATCATTGTTAAGTTCAATATTTTTGCTATTGTTAGGTCTATTACTATTTTTTAAATCTAGTGAAACACTAGTAGGAATTTCCTATTTAGTAGGAGGAGTTCTAATCGCTTTAGGAGTCATTGCTATAATAAATTATTTAAGAAACAGCTCCAAAGATATTTTTGTACAGTTAAATATAGTGTATGGTATAGTAAGTATAGTAGCAGGAATATTTTTAGTAACAGTACCTGAGTTTATTGGTAGCATTATCCCAATTGTTGTTGGTATTGCTGTTATTATAAGTAGTTCTTTTAAAGTACAACAAGCTCTTGGATTGAAGAATTTAGATAACAAATATTTCTTACCATCCTTAATTATGGCTATAGTATGTTTAGTTTGTGGAGTTGTAATATTATTTAATCCATTTACAAGTGCCGTGGTAGTGACCCAAATTATTGGCCTTTTTATGATAATATATGCAGTCTTAGATATAATTAATAGTTTTATTTTAAGAAAAAGTAGTAATATTAGTGTGGAAATAAGTACTGATAGAAAAGAGGGCAAGAATAAAAGAACTAAAACTGCCAAAGTAGTAAAAGAAGTAGATAGAAAAGATGAGTGATAAGATGCAAATACTAAACTTAAAAGATACATTAGATGATTTAACTGTAAAAATTAATGATTTTTTATCACCGTACACATCTGATCCTATCTTTTGGGTTGTTCTTGCTATAATATTATTAATAATAGGATGTTGGGGAATAAGGTATTTTGGTAAGAAGTAAGTGCAGCATCACTTGCTTCTTTTGCTTGTAAGGGAGGTGTTAGAATTGGAAAAACTAAAAATAGGACATAAATATCAAATTCATAGTTATAAACATAATGGCCAAATCTATAAAGCCTGGGATGAAGCGACTCTTTTAAACTTCGATTTTAAAAAAGGCGTTTTAGTATTTGCTAATAATTGCACCACAGTAACAGAAAAAGATGGTCATACATGGAAGACAAAGGAACCTGCTATATTATTTTTCTTCTTACATAAGTGGTACAATATCATTGGTCAATATAAAGGAAGAGGCATATGTTATTATTGTAATATGGCAAGCCCTATAATAATAGAAGAAAATACAATAAAATATATTGATTATGATTTAGATGTTAAAGTTTTTGCAAATGGCAGCTTTAAAGTTGTAGATAAAAACGAATATAATTATCATAAAAAGAAATTTAATTATCCTAAAGAAATAGATTATATTATAAAAAAACAGCTAAATGATTTAATAAATGAGATAAGAACAAAAAGTAATTATTTTAACAATCAAGACATTGAAAACTGGGTCAAATATTACCTATATTTAGAAAATAACAAAAAAAATAAAAAAAGTGTTGACAGTTAGAAGTGGCTCTGATATATTAGAAAACGTCACTGAAATTCAGAGCTCAATGTTAATAAAAAAACTTGAAAAAAAGTTAAAAAAAGTGTTGACAGTTAGAAGTAGCTCTGATATATTAGAAAACGTCACTGAAATTTAGAGCTGATTGACAACAAAAAAAACTTAAAAAAAGTTAAAAAAGTAGTTGACAAAAAGGTTTTAAATTGATATAGTGAAGGAGCGTTGACATTAATTGTCAGTGTCAAATATACCGAAGAAAAAAGTCGATAAAAAAATTAAAAAAAGTGTTGACAAATCAAAAAGAATTTGGTATATTAAAAACGCAGCTTGAGAAAAGCAAAAATGTTCTTTGAAAACTAAGCAAAACGTCAATTTTGAGTTGTCGGGATTAAATTATAATAATTAAACTTTTAAATATTTTTATTGAGAGTTTGATCCTGGCTCAGGATGAACGCTGGCGGCATGCCTAAGACATGCAAGTCGAACGAAGTGGCCCAATGAAGATGAAGTGCTTGCACAGATTTGGATTTGGATTCCCACTTAGTGGCGAAAGGGTGAGTAACACGTGGGTTATCTGCCTTCGAGTCTGGAATAACAGTTAGAAATGATTGCTAATGCCGGATGATATATACTTGGATACGTCCTTATATATTAAAAGGAGCCTTTAAAGCTTCGCTTGAAGATGAGCCTGCGCCGTATTAGCTTGTTGGTGAGGTAATGGCTTACCAAGGCGACGATGCGTAGCCGACCTGAGAGGGTGATCGGCCACACTGGGAC
>CAMMTE010000080.1:0-5838 GCA_946499755.1 uncultured Mycoplasmatota bacterium | reverse complement strand
GGTCAGGATGGAAACATAGCAGCCTTAACAAATTTAATTTATGTGCACTTTTTTTTATACTATAAGAAGGAGATTGTTGTATGAATGATTATCAATATATGTTGTTGGCTTTAGATGAAGCAAGAAAAGCTTATGATAATGATGAAGTTCCAGTTGGTGCTGTTATTGTTCAAAATGGAGAAGTTATTTCTTCTGCTCATAATAGAAAGGAAGAGTGTCAATGTTCTCTTAAACATGCTGAATTGATTGCAATTAAAAATGCCTGTGGAAAAAATAATAACTGGAGGTTAACTAATTCTGTGATATATGTAACACTAGAGCCATGTCCAATGTGTGCTAGTGCTATTAAACAATCTAGGATTAATAAAGTTGTATATTTATTAGATAATAGTAACGATAATATACGAGAAATTGTTAATAATATTTTCAATTTAGAAGACGCTAACAAACCTGTGGAAAAAATAAAATTAGATATTTCAAAATTTAAAAATGAAGATGTAATAATGTTAAGTTATTTTTTTAAGAAAAAACGTAATTGAACAAACGTTTTATATATAATTTTTATTTTGTATGCTATACTATTTAAATGAAGTGGGGTGAAGGCTTATGTACCAAGCTTTATATAGAAAATATCGACCTTTCGAATTTAAAGATGTTGTTGGGCAAGATGTAATAGTTAATACGCTAAAAAATGCTGTTGCTTATAATCATGTTAGTCATGCTTATTTATTTTCTGGACCTCGTGGAACAGGTAAAACTACTATCGCTAAGATTTTTGCAAGAGCAGTTAATTGTCTAGAACCTGAAGATGGATTAGCTTGTGGTAAGTGTAAAAACTGTGAATATTCTTTTTCAAAAGAATGTATGGATATAATTGAAATAGATGCTGCTTCTAATAATGGAGTTGATGAAATAAGGGAATTAAGAAATAAAGTAAATATTTTACCTAGTGAATTAAAGTATAAAGTTTATATAATTGATGAAGTTCATATGTTATCTATTGGAGCTTTCAATGCTTTATTGAAAACAATAGAAGAACCACCAAGCCATGTCATTTTCATATTAGCGACAACAGATCCACAAAAAATTCCTTCTACTATAGTTTCTAGATGTCAATGGTATTCTTTTAAAAAAATAAATAATTCTGATATTGTAAAAAAACTTAGGCAGATAGTAGATGCTGAAAATATAAGTGTTGATGTTAAAGTTTTAGAAAAAATTGCTGAAGCTTCTGATGGGGGACTTCGTGATGCTATTGGACTTTTAGATAAACTTAGAGCTTATGCTACTGATGATATTACTCTAGATGTTTTTTATGAGTTGAATGGACAAGTTAATGATAGTGAATTAAAAGAGTTGGAGAAAATGATTTTTTCTAATAATGTTAAGGATACTCTTTTTATAATAGAAGAATACTATCAGAATGGGAAAAATTTAATTCAAATATTAAAACAGTTGATGTTATCAATAAAAGATGAGTTGTTTGATTATTATGTTAATTCTTGTGATTTAGTTACTGATGAAAATATAATGGTTGATTTTCTTAATTTATTAAATAATGAGATAGTTAATATTAAAAAGGCAGATGATGTGAAACTTTCTGTGGAAATAACTTTGCTTCATTATATGGATGTTAGTAATAAGAAAAATGATATAAATTCATTTATAAAACCAACAAAAGTTAATATAACAAATAATGATAAAGATAAAGCTAAAGAAAAAGTAGAAAATAAGAATGAAGAAGTAACTGCTAGTAATAAAAATGTAAATGCTATTAGTAATAATAACTTTGATTTTTCAAAGATTAAGGATTTAATGTTAATTAGATCTAAAAATACAATGATTGAAGCTTTAAAAACAGAACTTACAAAAGAACAGAATAATTTAAAAGTGTTTAATGACTATACTTTTGATCAAAATAATGGTTATTTAGCTTGTGAACTTTTGGATGGAACTGTTAGGGCTTCTAGTAATAATTCTGTAATATTAAGTTATGACTATGAATCAATGATAGAAAAAATGGCTAACCATATTGATAAATTAATTGAATTTTATAATAAAATATCTAATAATAATAAAACTATTGCTCTTATTACTAATGAAGAGTGGGATAATTTAAAAAAAGATTATATGGTGCTTAGAAAAAAAGGAAAACATTTTTCTTATCAGGATGAACCTGTCTTGAATATTAATAATAATGATGATAAAATAAGTACTGAAGAAAATATTGACAAAATAAAAGAAGCTAAAGAATTATTTGGCGACATTGTAGAGATTGAGGAGGAATAATTATGAATATACAAGCTATGATGAAACAAGCGCAAAAGTTACAAAATGATATGATGAAAGCTAAAGAAGAAATAGATAAAATGGAATTTTCTAGTACAAATGGCCTTGTTACTGTTAAGATAAATGGTAAGAAAGAAATTGTTGATGTTAAAATTGAAAATGATGCTGATTTTTCTGTGGAAGATTTAGAGATGCTTCAAGATATGATTAAAATTGCTACTAATGATGCTATGGATCAAGTAGATAAAGTTACAGAAGATAAGATGGGACGTTTTAGTTCCATACCAGGCTTATTTTAATGCCAGATAGTTTAAAAAATTTAATTGAAAGTTTTCAAAATTTTCCTGGTATTGGAGAAAAAACAGCAGAAAGAATGGCTTTTTCTATTTTGAATTTTGATGATGATAAATTTTCGTTATTACAAGAAAATTTAAAATTAGTTAAAGATGAGATTCATCCTTGTAAAATATGTAATTCTCTTACTGATAAAGATATGTGTGTAATTTGTGAGTCTTCATCAAGAGATAAGAAAACAATTTGTGTAGTTGAAGATTCTAAAATAGTATTCTTATTTGAAAAATTAGGTACTTATAATGGCCTTTATCACGTAATTAATGGACTTATTTCTCCGCTTGATAATATTAATCCTGAAGATATAGGACTTGATAAGTTACTTGATAGAATAAAAGAAGAGAATATAAAAGAAGTTATTTTAGCTTTTAAACCTAGTGTAGAAGGAGAAATAACTGCTTTATATATAAAAAAAATACTAGATGGTATGAATGTTTTGGTTACAAGACTTGCAAGTGGTGTACCAATAGGTGCAGATATGGAATATATTGATGCCTTAACTCTTGAAAGAGCATTAGAAGATAGAAAAGAGATTTCATAAATATATATTATTAAACATATACTTTATTAGGTGTTTAATATGATGAAAAAAATATGGCAGTTTCTTAAAAGAATAATTATAAGTATATTTATACTATATGGTTATAATTTAATTGCTACAAGATTTAATTTAGTAATACCAATTAATTTATTTACTGTAGGTTCTATTAGTTTATTAGGATTTCCTATGCTTTTTGTTTTAGTATTACTTAAAGTTTTGATGTTTTAGAAGGGATTTTATGGAATTAGATGTAGAAGTTAAACAACCTAAATTTTATAAGCAGATAAAAGAAGCTCTTAATAAGGGCTTTTTGTCGCATTCATATTTAATTGAATCTTCTAATATAAATAGTGATAAAATAACAGAATATGTTCGTTTTTTTGTTAAATCTATATATGAGTTTTCTTATGATGAGAATGGTTCTATTACTAAAGATAAAATATTTCATTTGGTTGATAATTTAGAATTTCCTGATTATATAGAAGTTAGACCTATAAATAATGTTATTAAGAAAGAACAATTATTAGCTATCAGAGATGATTTTTCTAATAAATCATTATATAATACAAAGAAAATATATGTAGTTTATGATGCTGATAAAATGAATGTTAGTTCTGCTAATACTATACTTAAGTTTTTAGAGGAACCTAGTGATGATGTAATTGCTATTTTTGTTACTAGTAATCAGTATAATATTTTAGATACTATTAGATCTAGATGTCAGATTATGTCATTGCAATATGAAAATATAAAATATGAGTATAGTAAAGATTTATATAATTTTTTTAAAGATATTGGTGATAGAAAGAATAATAATTTGTTATTAAAATTTAATTTATATAATAATACTTTGTTTAAAGATAAAAATATGGCTGTTTCTACTTTAAAAGATACACTAAATTATTATAAAGATAAGTTAAATAATTCTTCTAATGATAATTTAATGGAGAATGTTGCTATTGTATCTATTATGGAAGAAGAGTTGAAGAAGTTAAAATATAATGTTAATATAAAGTTGTGGCTTGATAATTTACTTCTTTTACTTATGGAGGTGTAGAAAAATGGCTATTGCAAAGATTAATTATATAAATGAAATGTTTACTAATTATGATTATGTAGATATTCCTAGTAAATTAAATTTAAAGATTGGAAATACTATAATTGTTTCTAATAATTCTTTACTACATATAGCTAGTATTTTAGAATTTGTTGATGAAATCGGTAATAGAGAATGTAATACTAAATTTGTTAGATTGGCAACTAAAAAGGATTTAAATTATAATCATAAAAATGTTGTTGATAGCAGTGAAGCCTTAACTTATGCTGAAGAGAAGGCTTTAGAACTTGATTTGTCTATGCATTTTATATCTTCTTTTTATACATTTGATAGAAAACAATTATTTCTTTCTTATGTTGCTGACAATAGAATAGATTTTAGAGAGCTTGCTAAGGTGTTAGCACAAAAATATAAAACAAGAATTGAACTTAGACAAATTGGGGTTAGAGATAGAGCAAAGAAAGTAGGGGGACTTGGCCCTTGTGGTTTGTTTTTATGTTGTAGTACTTTTTTAACTGACTTTGCTAGTGTTTCTATTAATATGGCAAAAAATCAGTTTCTAGCTTTAAATCCTACAAAGATAAATGGAAGTTGTGGTAGACTTTTGTGTTGTTTGAATTATGAAGATGAAGTTTATACAGAGTTGAAGAAAGGTATGCCTAATATTGGTAGTTTAGTAGAAACAAAAGAAGGTTTAGGTAAAGTTACAGAAGTAGATGTGTTTAAGAGAACATATAAAGCAGAGTTTAAAGATAAGGGAGTAATAGAGTTTAGTGTTAATGAGTAAAAAAATGGAGTTTTTGCATAATAGTAAGAACTTAATATTCTATTATGATGATGACTACTTTAAGATTACTACTGATAACCTTGCTCTTGCTAATTTTATTAAAATAAAAAGTAAAGATAAATTATTAGTAGAGTTTGGTAGTGGACTTATGGCTATACCTTTACTTCTTTCTACTAGAACTAATATAAAAATAGTGGGAATAGAAAAAGATGATAAAGCTTCTAAACTTTCAGAGATGACGATAAAAGATAATCATTTAGAGGAGAGAATTAAAGTTATTAATGATGATATTAATAATTTAGATAAATATTTTCCTATTAACTCTATTGATGTTATAGTTTGTAATCCCCCATATTTCCTTTTAGAGAATGAATCTAGTGTTAGTAATAAAGACTATTTAAAGACGGCTAGACATGAAGGTAATATGACTATAGAGATGATAGCAAGATTATCAAAAATTTATTTAAAAGATGGAGGAAGTCTATTTTTGATACAAAGAGCGGATAGATTGTTTGAAATTAGAGATGTTTTAATTAAGAATAATTTGGCGATTAAAGAGATTCAGTTTATTTATCATGATTTAGAGAAATGTGGAAAGTTATTGTTAGTGGAAGCGAGAAAAAGTGGTAAGGAACATGGATTAAAGGTGTTAAAGCCTATTATTTTAGAGAAAGAAAGTAGTGATGTTAATGGATAAACCGAGTTTATATTTGATACCAACTCCAATAGGTAACTTAGATGATATTACTATTAGAGGGTTAAAGACTTTAGAACTTGTTGATGTTATACTTTGTGAAGATACTAGGGAGACTT
>CAMMTE010000079.1:0-5845 GCA_946499755.1 uncultured Mycoplasmatota bacterium | reverse complement strand
TTTCATTTACACTCATCCCTTACTACTTATTCTTATCATTATTACCTATTCTTATGCTTAATTTTAACGCATAAAATCCTCTTTATCAATTATTTTAACATTATAAAAGAATAGAATAATCCCTTACTCTATTCTCTTTACACTACAAAAGAAAGTAATTTTATTACTTAAATATTTACTAAACTGCCCCCCCCCAGGTAACATTTTGTAAACAAATTCTTCTCATATTTTTACCTTCTTTCTACTATTTTCTTACTATCTATATATTAACATATATTTAACTTAATAGTAAAGAAAAAGATGATATTTTACATCATCATATCATCTTGAAACTCACTAACAGCATGAGCTGCATTTTTCATTTTTTGTTTCATCATATTAAGTTTAGCTGGATTGTTCTTAAAATATCTATACATACCATAACCAACTCCAGCCATAACTCCTGCTGTTATCATCATTTTTTTCTTATCCATAATTATTCCTCCTACAAGTATTATGGATTAATAGTTTTAAATTATACCATTTTTTAAATAATAATTAAGACTAGTTCTTCTTTTTTGTTCATTGTTATTATTAATAGCCATTTCTAAAGCTTTAATATCACCTATTAAAATAAGTTTTTCTTTACTTCTAGTAACTCCTGTATAAATTAACTTTCTATAAAGCATTTTATTGTATCCTTTTACTATTGGTATAATTACAGTTTTAAATTCACTACCTTGACTTTTATGAATAGAAATAGCATAAGCTAGAGAAAATTTATTAAACATAGCAGGTGTATATTTAACTAAATTACCATCATAATCTATCAATATTTCTTTTTTACCAGCTATTTTTATCTTATCAATTATACCTATATCACCATTAAAAACAAATTCATCTGGCATATTAGCAAGTTCTATAACTTTATCATTTTCTCTATAAATAAACTCACCAATGGTAACTTCTTTTTTTACTGGACTTTTAGGATTAATAAACTCTTGTAAATTTTTATTAATATTATCTATACCATTAATAGTTTTATAAAGTGGTGCTAGAACTTGCAAATCATCATTTTTACATTTTTCTACTTCTTCTTTAATTTTTTCTAATACTTTACTATCAGGACATTTTACAAATTTTAGATCTTCTCCTTTATCAAAGATACCTTTATCAAGTATACCTTCATTTATATTATGAGCGAAAGTAATTATATTAGAGTCTTTTCCTTGTCTATATAAATTTTTTAATTTAATTATTTTAATCTCTTCACTATCTATTATATCTTTTAAAACATTACCTGCTCCAACACTAGGTAATTGATTAGCATCCCCTACAAAGATAATCTTAGTATTACTAGATAATCCTTTTAACAAGTTAGAAAGTATTAACGTATCTAGCATACTAGATTCATCTATAATAACAAAACTAGCATTACTTTTATTATACTCATTTATTTGAAACTTATTAGTATCTTTATTCCACTTTAAAAATCTATGAATAGTAGAAGCTTTATAATTAGTCGCTTCACTCATTCTCTTACTAGCTCTTCCTGTTGGTGCTAATAAGACTAAATTATCTAACATATCTTTAGTTTTAAATTTATAAATTACTTGATACATATCAATAATACCTTTAATAATAGTAGTTTTTCCTGTTCCTGGTCCACCTGTTATAACAAGACACTTATTAGTTAAAGCATTATAAATCGCTTCTTTTTGCTCTTCATTATAGATAATATTATTATTAAGTGCTACTTCTTTAAAGTAATCATCATAATTTTTAATTTTTTCTTCTTTAGTATGTGCAAGTAATCTAAGACGTCTTGCAATAAATATTTCGGCATCATAGTATTCTTTTAAATATATTTTACTATCTTTAACTACAAGTAATTCATCGCTTATTAAAGAATTAATAGAATCTAACATTAGTTTATCACTAACTTCACTATTTAATACTTTATTTATATAAGGAATAATTTCTTCTAAATAATAATAAGTATGAGAAAGCTTATTAGTAAGTTCTCTTAAAACATAAATAAAAACAGCTTTAACTCTTCTTTTATCCAATTTATCATTATTATTTTTCAAAAAGATATAATCACATACTTTAAAATATATATCATCTATAAAGTAATAAGCTCTATAAATATCTTCATTTAAATAATTAAAACTTTTTTCTTTAAATTTACTATATATTTTAAGACTATCTTTAGTAGAAAAACCTAATTTAGAAAGTTCTAACACTATTTCATAACTACCTTGATATGCTTTTAAGGCTTCATGAAGAACTCTTACTTGTTTTTCAGAAACACCTTTAACTAATAACAAATTATTTGGTTGATTTAGAATAACATCAAAAGTATCTTCATGAAACATAGAAACAATATTTTCAGCAGTCTTTTTACCTATTCCTTTAAACATATCACTAGATAGTACACTAACCATAGAATCCGTCTCTTTTGGCATAATTCTTTCAAAACTATTGACCATAAACTGTTCTCCATATTTTTCATGATTAACAAGACTACCTTCTAGATTATAAGAATCAATCTCATTTAAATCTGGTAAATATCCTGTGATAGTAATAGTTTTATTAATAAATTTATCTAAATCACTACTTGTTTCTTTGACTTTAAATAACCCTATTAAATAACTATTATTACTATTATGATAAATTGTCTTTTTAAAATTACCTGTTATTCTACTCATAATATCTCCTATTTTAATTCTTATCTATATTAGTTTCAATCACTCTAATAAATGACTTTCATTCTTTACTCGTTCTTGAAGTTTCTCAAGTTCAACTATATTTTTATTATTTTGCAAAACTTTCATTTGCCTTCTAGCAGAATTATTTAATCTAATTAATCTTTCACTTTGTGAAACATTGCAAACGAATTTTTTCCATACTCAGTTTTAATTTGGTCGAATTCGACCAAATTAAAATCTACATTATGTATTTGTTCCCAAAGACCAATATAATCAATAGTTGTTACTCTTCTTAAACAATTCTTAACTGTAAAGGATGGAGCCGAAGAATAAAGAAACTTATTTTTTATATATCTTCTACTTCTCCTATTAAACTATCTACTAAATAGCTTTTAATCTTAACAATTTTAAAGGTATTAGAAGGAATATCTCCTTTTACTTTAACTTTTAAATAATTACTAGTATGCCCGATACTAACACCATCTTTTACTTCTTCAAATAATACTTCTAAAGTCTTACCAATAAACTTATTAGCATATTCTTTCTCTAACTCATGAGAAACTTCAAGAAGTCTTCTTGCTCTTTCTTTCTTTATATTACCATCTATATGTCCATCCATTTTACTTGCTACAGTCCCTAATCTATCAGAGTATGGAAAAACATGTATTTTAGTAAAGCCAAACTTACGAGAGTTTTCTATAGTCTCTAAAAAATCTTCTTCAGTCTCTTTAGGAAAACCTACAATTATATCTGTAGTTATAGATATATTAGGTCTAATCTTTCTAATTTCTTTTAATTTATTTTCAAAATATTTTAAATCATACTTACGATTCATTAATTTTAAGATTTTATCACTACCTGCTTGTAAAGGTATATGTAAGTGATCTACTATTATATTACTACTTTTAATTACATCTAAGACATCACTATTTAACTCAGTTACTTCGATACTAGATATTCTAAGTCTTTTTAAGCCTTCTATTTTAACTAAAGCATTAAGTAAATCTGCAAAAGTAGTATCAAGATCAACTCCATAGTGTCCTGTATGAATACCAGTTAAAATTATTTCTTTAAAACCTTTATTAACTAAAGATGTAACTTCTTTAACTACTGTATTTAAATCTTTACTTCTACACTTCCCTCTAACATAAGGAATAATACAATAACTACAGAAATTCTCACACCCATCTTGGACTTTAACAAAAGCTCTACATCTATTTTTAAAGTCTGTTATAAACATATCTTCGAAACTATCTTTATTAAGGCCTACTCTTATAATAGGTTCTTTATTAGTAAAATATTCATCAAGTAGTTCTACAATCTTACTCTTATCTTTATTACCAATATAGATATTTATATCATTAAAATCATTAGGATGATCTTCCGCATAACAACCAAGAACAACAATACAAGCATTTGGATTATTTCTTTTAATACGATGTATTATTTTCCTACTCTTAATATCAGCGGTATTTGTTACAGTACAAGTATTAATTATATAAACATCAGAAGTCTCATCTAAATTATTTACAACATCATATCCTGCCTCTATTAGTTTTAACATAATATATTCACTCTCATAAGTATTTACTTTACATCCTAATGTATAAACACATGTCTTCATTACTTCACTTCCTAACTTCTTATAGTCATATTAAAAATATTTACTTATTTTAATTTTTACTTTATCACAGATTTTTTGATGACCTACATTATTAGGATGTAAACCATCAAATAGGTCTTCAGATTCTAACAAATCATAAATATGCAAATAGTCAACATCATTTTCTAAACAAATATTTTTTAATGCTTTATCAAACATAATAATTTTATTATTCAAATAACATTTATTTTTATCCCAAGATAATGGTATTACTTTAGACTCATCTACTTTTATTAATCCTAAAAATAATATATTATTAGTATATTTTTTAGCACTATTAATTAAAGTAATTATATTATTTCTAAATGTTCCAAGTGAAACTCTATCTTCATCTTTTATATTTTGAGTATCATTCATTCCTATAGAAAAAATAATTATTGTATTATCATTCTTATTAAATCTTATTTTACATTTATTATCAAGTCTATTTTTAATACTCTCTGTAATATCTCCTGATATTCCTAAATTAAAAACATTATAATAATTATTACTATTGTCATTTTCTAAAGCTAATCTTAAGCGATTTACCCAACCACCTTTTTCTTTATCCCACGCACCATAAGTAATACTATCACCAAAGACTAAAATATTTATATCTTTCATATTAGTTTTCTATCCTTTCTTTTTTTACTAGATTCAAGTAATTCATCAAAATAATCTTTTCCAAATTTTGGGCCGTTTTTAAGCATTTCTGTATTTACAACAAAACCTTTTTTATATATTCTTTTAAAGTATTAGTAGCTCGAATTCTAAACTGTGTCGTTCATAACTATTAACTATTCACACTATTAAAAGGCATTAATAAATATTTAATATATTTAACCTCAAAATAGTAATTAAAAATATATAATTTTATTTACTTTACTAATCAACGAATTGCAAACTTCTTCATCACTAATTAAATTAATTGAAAATGTTTTATATCCAATTCTATTAATACTTGCCCCACAGTGATAAACTATTTCATTATCAATTATAAAATATCTATCATGAAATGTATTATCATATATAACCTTTAAATTATGATATTGTTTATTATATTTTGCAATATCTTGTTTAGTGAGTAAATTATCCCTCTTAGTTATAATAACTACCTCAAAATTTAATCTTTTTATAATATCTAGTATTGTATTATCCGCATAACCATCAATGACTATTATTTTCTTCTTAGCAGTTTTAAATATCTCATGTATTTTTGAATATGCATCAAATATTTGGCCATTAAAGTATATTTCATTACTTTTTCGTTTTTCTTCAAATTTTTGAAATGATTCTTGTAATAATTTAATATCTTCAGTATTCTTTAAAACTTGATTATTTATATATCTTTGTTCAATTAAATTTGCAGATATAAACTTATGCATAGTAACAAAAGCTCGCATTATAGATATACTCATTTGAGAAGATACACTTGTTCTAAGTACAGTTGCAAGCATAGCAACTCCCTGTTCTGTAAAAACATATGGTAAATACTTTTTATGTTGGCCTCTCC
>CAMMTE010000078.1:0-5872 GCA_946499755.1 uncultured Mycoplasmatota bacterium | reverse complement strand
AGTCCACTACCACGTCTTTTAGTAGTAAAAAACATCTCACTAATTTTATTTAAAGTCTCATTATCCATCCCAACTCCATTATCTTCAATAACTATTTTAATATTATTAGGATTATCTTCTAACTTAACATTAATATACATATTATCTTTATTTACATCTTTCGCTTCAATAGCATTCTTTAAAAGATTAATAAAAACTTGTTTTAATCTATTATAATCAGCTTCTATATATATTTCATCATCTATATTATTAAAAGATGATTTAATCTTATTCTTCTTAAATAAATCTTTTAAAGACTCTTCTAATTCTTCTAATAACATAGATAAATCCATCTCTTCTTTTTCTATTTTAATCTTAGTATAATCTAAGAAATCATCCATAAGTATTAAAGTTCTATTAATTTCATCTTTTATAATAGGAACATATTTCCTTACCTTTTTCTTATCATTAAAATCTATCATATCTAAATATCCTTTACAAACTGCTATAGGATTTTTAATCTCATGAGTAACTTTAAATAAAGAACTTCTAAGCTCTTTTTCTTTTTCTATTTTTTCTAAATCATTACTAAGTTCGACAATTTTCTCTCCTTTAGCAAAGAAATATATTATTAAGTTAGTAACAATATATAATGTTAGAATAATAGAAAACAAATAAATAAGATTAGCGGTAAAAGTACTTTCTGGTTTTATAAACCAAAATACTGCTAATGATAGCATAAAACTCTTAATTACAATAAATATATTAACGATACTAATAGGTTTAATTTTCTTTTTAATTATAAAAGTATAAATTACTAAATAACTAATATATTCAAAGACTAAGAATGTTAAATTTAGATTAAGGAATAGATATTGATAAAATATTAAAATAATGGATATGAAAATAGATAACCCTACTTTTCTTTTATAATAACAAATAAGTAAAGGTATATCAAAAATAATAATAGGATAGCCATTATAAAAAGAACAGTCATATCTTAAAACTAAGTATAAAGAACTAAAGATAGCTAGTTCAAAAGCTATATCTTTTTCTTCTATAGACATATTTCTTTTATAAATTGTATATAGCAAATATATTGCTAAAGGACATATTAAAAATACTAAACTTTTAATAATAACTTCAATAAACGACATAATTCTCCCTCTTTCTAAAATAATTATATGAAAAAGGAATGTAGAAGTTTGTCGAATTTTAGCGAAAAAGAAAAAATAGATGTTACTCTATTTTAATTCATCAATATATTTCTTTAGTTGTTTAGATTCAGGTCCTAAAATTATTTTTAATTGATTATCAATTTCAACTACTCCTTTAGCACCTAGTCTCATTATTGCATCTTTATCAGCTTTAGTAATATCTTTTAATGTTACTATAAATCTTGACATCTTAGTCTCTGTTTGAATAATATTATCTTTTCCTCCTAAATAAAGAACTAATTTATTAAGATCTATAGAAGCAGACTTTTTATTAGCTTTTAATACTGCTAGTAGAATTATTAAAAGAACTACTATAATAATTAAATATTCCATATCTTCACCCATAATAAGTATACTATACTTTATAAAAAAATAAAAGTGGAAATTAAATTCCTCTAAACACATAAACTAATATAGAGGATAGGTTATTAACTACACAAAATAAAACTATTAGAATAACCTATATTAGATAATAGATAAGAGGTGGTGTTTTGATGGAAAATAAAGATAGTTGCTGTTTAGGAAAATTATTAAAGGTTATAGATATATTACAAAAAAATGCTAATGGTAATGATTGTTTTGATGAATCTTGTACAAGACCTTATCTAGGAAGTAGCCCTAATATTATTTGTTTTAATACTAGACCAGTAACTTTTTATACTAAAGATGGTAGTTTATTTACTACTACTTATACACTAAATAATACTACTAATGAATCAAGTGTTTTTAGAGTAGAATCTGTTAATAACTGCTGTGTTAAATGTCGTATTTTAAGACCTAATCCAGATACAAGTGATGTGACAAGAAAATATCTTGCTACTAATGAATTTATAACTATTAATTTAAATTGTATCTGTGTAATTAGTTGTTTAGAAGATATTATCATTGATAATTTATAAAAAGGAGGATGAATATGTGTAATGATAAAAACTGTCTTACTGATATTTTAGAGACAATACTTTGTCTTCAAAATACTAAAGATAGTGATTGTGAAGTTAATGGATGTGACAAACCATATTTAGGACCTACTCCTAATTTAATTTGTTACAATACAAGACCAATAAATTTTTATAACTGTGTAACTGGCGCTCTTTGGTCTTTTCCATATACAATAGGAACTACTAATGGAACATCTAATGTTTTTAGATTAGAAAACTTAGAAGATAATTGTTGTACTTGCAGAGTATTAGCACCAAATTCTGATATTACAAATAGTTTAGAAACTTATGTTCCTACTAGTACATTCTTTACTATTAATCTAGATTGTGTTTCTGCTATAAGGTGTTTGCCTGATACTTTTATAAGTGGTGTTTAAAAGTCCATCATTTCCTTGATGGACTTTTTATATTTAAAGAAGTAATAGTAGATATAGGAATTACTTCATTATCTAAAGTAATAATAGAATCATTCTTTCTTAAAGCTAAATAAGTATCTAATTTTTTACCTGCAAATTCTATCGTTACAGGAACATTAAAGGCATATCCTTTAGTCTTAAAGATCTTATCTATTTTTTCACTTATAGTAAGATCTTTTTCTTTTATATCTTCTTTAACTTTATTTGTATTACTAACTTTCTCAGAATAATATTTTTGATTATTATTTTTCATACTATTATTAACTTTAAATATAGGTGGTAATTGTTTCATATCTTTCCTCCTAAAACATTTTATGTATTTTCTCTAATAAATTTTCCTATTTTCTGATATAATATTAATGACTTGAAAAGGAAGGCAGTGATTTAATGCGAAAAAAGACAAAAATTGATTTAACAATTGTTATACCTATAATATTATTCTCTATTATTAGTATTACTACTATATATAGTGCCATGACTTATTCTTCTAGTGATTTAGGTAATATTGCCCTAAAACAAGCGATATGGTATTTAATAGGTGGAATAATTATATTTATTTTATTTAAATTAAAGAATGATTATCTCTATAGAAATGCGTGGGTCTTTTATATTATATGTAATATTCTATTATTATCACTATTACTTTTCGCCCCAGAGATTAATAATAGTAAATGTTGGTTTGTAATTCCTTATGTAGGTAGTTTTCAACCAAGTGAATTTACAAAGATAAGTTTAATGTTATTACTTAGTGTTGTTATTTCTAATTTTAGAGAAACTACTGATCATCCTAGTTTAAAAGAAGAGTTTATATTTATATTAAAGACTTTAATAATTGTTTTAATACCAAGTATATTAACCTTTTTAGAACCTGATACAGGATCAGTAATGATTTATTTTATAATATACTTTTGTATGATGTTTACATCTGGTATTAGGCTTAGATGGTTTATAATAGGTGGTTCTATTATTGGAGTAGTATTAAGTTTAGTTTTAGGATGTTATTTCTTAAATGAAGAATTATTTGTAAATATCTTTGGTACTGATTTATATTATAGATTTGATAGAATATTGGATTGGCAAAATGGTAGTGGATTACAACTTGAAAATGCCCTAGCAGCGATAGGATCAGCAGGAGTATTTGGACATGGTTTTAACAAGACACCAATCTATTTTCCAGAATCATCTACTGACTTTATCTTCGCTGTCTTTGCTTCTAACTTTGGTTTATTTGGAGCGATTATCTTAATTGCCATTATTATTTTCTTTGATACAAGATTAATAAGTATGGCTACTAAAAAGATAGCGCCAGGAGATAAATTTGTCCTAGCAGGAATACTTGGAATGTTAATATTTCAACAAGTACAAAATATAGGAATGACAGTAGGACTATTACCTATTACAGGTATTACCTTACCATTTATTAGTTATGGTGGTAGTAGTTTATTATCTTATTTAATCTTAGTAGGAATTATTTTAAATATAGGTAATGAAAAAGAAAGAAGTTATAACATTTAAAAAGTCGGTTATTAAGCCGACTTTTTTATCTTTTAGACATCTCTTTAATTTTAGCATTTATTACTTCATTATCTGTTTCCAATTTAGTCTCATCATCTAATTTAGCATAAGCATAAGCTAGAGCATATAAATCGTTATCTATTTTTTCTTTTTGATTAGCTGGTAAATCTTTTGAGATTAGTTTTTTTATTGACTCACCATTAGAAATACCATTTTTCATTAAAATTTCGTCTAAAATTTTATCTACTGGTTCGTCACTTTGTAACGCATGTACATAATTAAGAAAAGCTTCTCTAACATTTTCTGTAATATTCTTACTGTTCTCTTTAGTAGTTTTATTATTTACTTTAGCATAAGCATAGGCAAGTGTATATAATTCATCATCTAAAATTTCTCTTTGAGAATCACGAACATTACTTAAAACATATTTGTTTAATACTTTAGGTATATTAATATGATGGCGTTCTAAAATATGACCAAATATTTCATCTATATTTTTACCATCTAGTAAATCAGACATATACCAACTTGAATCTTTTATAAATTTTTTTAATTCTTTTAATTCTGCTTTGTGTTTTTGATCAACAAATTCATCATGTAATTCTTTTAAAGTAAATATCTCATGCCATCCTCTTGATCTTGCAACAAAATTCATATAATCCAAAAGAAGCGTTGCACAGTTATCAATATCAAATTTATTCTCATCATCTTAAAGATTAATTAATCGCGTTAAAAAAAGTTGAAAGAAAAAGTCATCCCCATACAATTGATATTCTTGATAGTTGCGTAAATTTCCAAGACAATAAGATTTATCCACATAATAATCGCAATAATAATTATCATCAACATCGCGTTTATCAAAATATAAAATATACCAGTATATATCCATCCAAAATTGACTCAATATCTTTTTATTAATTTTTGCAGAAATATCTTTAGATGGGCAATATTTTTCTTTAAAGTAGCGGTAATTGCTCTTCTCTGGATGAAAAGCTTGATAAAACATATTGTTAATTGCCGTATCTCCTAAAGGCATAATTCCTTCTTGAAAAAATGAAATATCACATCTATTTCCATACTCACGATAATCAAATTTTGTAAATTCTTTTAACCTTTTTTCACTCATATAAATCCCCCCATTTCAATTTAAATTAATGTTTATTATAGCTTTTTTTTAGTGGGTGTCAATAGGCTTATTTGTATTTAACACTTCAAGATATACTTCTTTTAACTCTTTCCCTACTGTCTTTATATCACACTTCTTGGCTATTTCCCTAGCCCCTTTACTTACACTTTTTAACTCTCCATTTAAAAAACGTTTAATCTTATCTTCAAATTCATCTACATCTTTCGCTTTATAAACATTAACTCCATCTTCAAGATAATTAAATATTGGAATATCTCTAATTATTGTATTAGTCTCCATAGCACAAGCTTCAATGATTGGAATACCTTCGGTCTCTTCATAGGTTGGGAATAAATATAAGTCACAACCCCCTAAAGCTTCTCTAATCATTTCTTGTGGTACATGGCCTGGAAACTTTATATTAGACATTTTCTCAGATTCTTTCAAAGCTTTTTTAACATCACTAGTCGCTGCAGCGATTGGACTAGAACCAAACCAAATAAACTTATATTCAGGTAGACGCTTAGCAAGTTCTACAAAATCAACTATTCCTTTTCTTCTACTATAAATACCAATACCTACTATTACTTTATCATCATTTTTATAACCATATCTCTTTAAAAAAGAATTTCTATAAGATTTATCAGGCTTAAAGAAATCAAGCTCTAAGCCATTAGATAT
>CAMMTE010000077.1:0-5891 GCA_946499755.1 uncultured Mycoplasmatota bacterium | reverse complement strand
AGTAAAATTTAATAAAGGATAATCTTCATCATGATAAGTAATACTATAACTATTATCATCACTATTATACTCTAAATCTTTCCTAGCAACATCTAAATTACTATAATTTTCTTTAAAATAATTAGTAATATCTGATTCTACACTTTTTTCTTTTAATGCCGGTACCTTTTCTCTTACAATAATAAATCCAAAGAAAATAATTATAAGCGCAAAAAGTAAGGCTTGTCCTATCATTAATTTATTCATTTTTCTATTATACATTAATACCACTATCTTTCTATCTATTATTTTATCAAAACCTTTAAATATAAGCAATTATATGTTATACTAAGCATGTCTTTTAACATAAATATTGACAATTTTATAATATATTCTATCATACAATTAGAAAGGGTGATAATGTGTTTGTAATAGATAAATTAAATGTCAAAACTAAAGACATTAACAAAAAAATATTAAATGACTTTTCTCTTAAAATAGATAAAGGAGAAATACATGCTATTATGGGACCTAATGGAGTAGGTAAAAGTACTTTATCAAAAGTAATAATGGCTCATCCTGATTATGTTATAGAAAGTGGTACCATTACTTATAATGATAAAGTTCTAAATGATTTAACTACAGATGAAATTGCAAGAAGTGGTATTTACTTACTTATGCAAGATCCTTCTATTATTGATGGTGTAGGAATGAGTGAAGCCTTAAGAACAGCTTTAAAAGAAAAAGGTTTTGATACTAATTTATATAGTTTTATAACAGAAATGAAGAAAGAGTTAAATTCTTTAAAATTACCTCAAGATACTATGCATAGATCCATAAATAAAGGAATGTCTGGTGGTGAAAGAAAGAAAAATGAAGTCTTAGGTTTAAAGATATTAAAGCCAAGTTTTATCATACTAGATGAATTAGATAGTGGACTAGATGTAGATAGCCTTAAAGTAGTCGCTAATAATATAAATCTATATTTAAAAGAAAATAAAGATACTAGTGTTTTAATTATTACCCATTATAGTAGAGTCTTAGATTTAATAAAACCAGATTATGTTCATCAAATGGAAAATGGTAAAATAATTAAAACTGGAGATATAACTCTTGCTAAAGAAATAGAAAAAACAGGTTATAATGGGATAAATGAAATAAAGAAGAGTGAAGAAGATGAATAATATATTATTAGATAGTACTATTAGTTATGATAAAGAAGGAATTTACAAATTAACTTTAAATAATGATAGCTTCATTAATATAAATAATTCTAATATAAAACTATATTTAGTAACTGAAAATGATATTAAAATAACTATTAATATTAAAGGTAAGGTAGAAATATATAATTTTACCAAGAATAATATAACAGTTGATTTAAATCTTTTAGAAAATGCAAATCTAGAATTTTATCAAATGACTATTACAAATAATAATATAGTAAATGAATTAAATGCTTATCATAAGCATAAAGATACTATTAGTAATTTAGTTTGTAATGGTATTAGTTATGATAAAGGTAATCTAAAATTTATAGTTAATGGTTATGTAAAAAAAGGAATGATTAATTCTATTTGTAATCAAACTAGTAGAATAGTTAATTTAGGAAATGCTAAAAGTTTAATAGAACCAAATCTGTTTATTGAAGAATTTGACTCCCTTGCTAATCATTCTGCATACACAGGACCTTTTGATAAAAGATTATTATTTTATTTAGAGACTAAAGGTATAAGTCGTAATAATGCTTATAAATTATTATTAAAAGGATTATTTAAAGTAAAAGAATTACCTAAAGACTATGAAGAATTAATAGATGAGAGTTTATTTGAAATACTAAGGAGGTGAAATTATGCATCGTGAAGATTTTCCAATTTTAAAACATGATTTAATATATTTTGATAATGGAGCGACAACTCTAAAACCTAAATGTGTTGTTGAAGCGATGGATGATTATTACTATAACTATGGCGCTAATATTCATAGAGGAGACTATAAAATATCTCATAAAGCTAGCGAAGAGTATGAAATGGTTAGAGATAAAGTAAAAGACTTTATAAATGCTAGAAATGCTAAAGAAATAGTTTTTACTAGTGGAGCGACAGATGCTCTTAATAAAATTGTTTTTGGATTTATGAAAAAATATCTACATGAAGATGATGAAGTTTTAATTACTAAAAGTGAACATGCTTCAAATATTCTACCTTGGTTTGAATTAAAAAAGCCAAATAATATAAAAATAAACTATATACCACTAGATGAAAATCATGAATTAACTAAAGAAAACTTAGAAAAATCTATAACTAAAAATACTAAAGTAATTTCTATCGCTCACGTTACTAATGTAGTAGGGGATGTAAGAGATATTGAAAATATTAGTAAAATCGCTCATAAACATAATATTATTTTAGTAGTAGATGGTTCTCAAAGTGTTCCTCATATGAAAACAGATGTTATAAAAGATGATATAGATTTTCTTATTTTTGCAGGACATAAAATGTTAGGACCAACAGGAGTAGGGGTTTTATATGCTAAAGAAGAATATCTTGAAAAGATGTATCCAATTGAATTTGGGGGAGGAATGAACCAATACTTTGAAGAAACAGGAGAAGTAGAATATAAAAGTATTCCTACAAGATTTGAAGCTGGAACTCCTCCTATCGCTGAAGTAATAGGACTAGGTGCAGCTATTGATTATCTCCAAAGTATTGGTATGGATAAGATTAATGCTTATGAACAAGAACTAAAGAAATATCTTGTTTCTAAACTAGAAAAAAATAAAAAGATAATTTTATATAACAAAAGTCAAAATAGTGGTATCCTTGCTTTTAATATTGAAGGAGTATTTAGTCAAGATACAGCTATTTACTTAGATCATTATAATATCTGTGTAAGGGCAGGTAATCATTGCGCTAAAATTTTAAAAAATGAAATTAATATAAAAAATACTTGTCGTATAAGTTTATATTTTTATAATACTAAAGAAGAAATAGATAGACTAGTAGAAGTATTAGAAAATAGTGATGATTTATTTAAAGTAATACTATAGGAGGAAGTTATGGACAACGAATTAAAAAGAGAAGTAATATTAGATAATTATAATAATCCTTATCATAAGGGCTTAAAAAACGAAAGTGGTTATAAAAAAGCCAATACTAATAATGAATCATGTATAGATGATATTGATATTGAACTAAAAATAGAAAATGGTAAAATTATAGATGCTAACTTTGATGGAGAAGCTTGTGCCATCTCTACCTCTGCTACTTCAATTTTCTTACGAAAGATAATAGGGAAAAGTATTGATGAAGTTAAAGAGTTAATAGAAAACTATGAACATTTAATCAATGAAGAAGCATATGATGAAGATTTATTAGGAGAGTTAATGGCTTATGATACTATTTATATGCAACCTAATAGAAAACATTGTGCTCTTCTTCCTGTTGATACTATTAATAAGATTCTAAAGGAGGTAGAAAGTGGAGATTAAAGGACTTAATAAAGATAATATAATAAAGATATCAGAACATAAAAAAGAAGATGCTTGGGTCAAAGATTATCGAATTAAATCATATGAATACTTTGAAAAAATGAATAAGAAACTACCCTTTGGTCCTAAGTTTAAACTAGAATTTAATGATATTATCTACTATAAAAGTGCAACTGAAAAATTAACTGATGACTGGTCTAAAGTTTTAACTCCTATTAAAAGTGAATTAGATAATTTAGGTGTCTTAGAAAGTGAACAATATATGGATGGTATGGGAGTACAGTATGAAAGTGAAGTAATATACCATAATATGCTTAAAGAACTAACAGAAAAAAATGTAATATTTACCTCAATTGATCTTGCTTTGAAAAAATATCCTGATCTTGTAAAAAAATACTTTGGTAAGATTGTTAAAAATACTGATAATTTATATGCAGCGTTAAATTCTTCTGTCTTTTCAGGTGGTAGTTTTATCTACATTCCTCCTCATACTAAATTAAATAGACCATTACAAAGTTATTTTAGAATTAATAGTAAAGGAATGGGCCAATTTGAAAGAACTTTAATTATCGTTGATGATGATAGTGAACTTCATTATATCGAAGGCTGTACCGCTCCTACTTATGCTATTTCTTCACTTCATGCCGCTGTCGTTGAAATATATGTAGGTAAAAATAGTAAATGTCGTTATAGTACTATCCAAAACTGGGCTCCTAATGTCTACAATTTAGTTACTAAAAGAGCCTTAGTAGAAGAAAATGGTACAATGGAATGGATTGATGGCAATATTGGTAGTGCTTTAACTATGAAATATCCTTGTTGTATCTTAAAAGGAGATAATGCTAGTGGTACTTGTATAACTATAAGTGTCGCTACTAATAAACAAATCCAAGATACTGGTGCAAGAATGATTCATCTAGGTAAAAATACAAGTAGTAAAATAATATCTAAAAGTATCGCTAAAAATGGTGGTAATGCTACTTATAGAGGCGATGTAAAAATAAAAGAAGAGGCAACGAACTCTTATTCAATGATAAAATGCGACACATTAATACTAGATAAAAATAGTATTAGTGATACGATACCTACAAATATAGTATCTAATAATGATAGTACTATTGAACATGAAGCGACAGTCTCTAAAATAAGTGATGCTAATCTTTTCTATTTACAAACAAAAGGAATACCTAAAGAAAAGTGTGAAGAATTAATTGTTTTAGGCTTCCTTGAAGAGTTTAGAAAAGAACTTCCTATGGAGTATGCTGTTGAATTAAATCAACTTTTGAAAAAAAACTTGTAATTTTAAAAATTCAAGAAAATTTCATCTTGAATTTTTTATTTTCCCTAGACGAATTTTCAAAATTCCTTCAAAAAAACCTTTGAATTTTAAATTTTCCTCTTTTGCATAGATTTTAAAACTATGTTAGTGTATGCATCGAAAGGAGGAATGTAATGTTAAACAGCTTAATTTTAGTAGGACGTCTAACAAAAGACATCGAAATAAAAGAAACAGAATCTGGTAAAAAAGTAGGAACACTTTCTTTAGCAGTACCTCGTTCTTTTAAAAACATGGATGGTATTTATGAAACTGATTTTATAAATTGCACTCTATGGGAAGAAAAAGCTAAGTTAACCAAAGAATATTGCAAAGTTGGTGATATAGTAGGTATTAGAGGCCGTCTTCAAAGTAATATTATTAAGACTGAAAATGGAACTAGATACTTTTTAGAAGTAGTAGCAGATAAAGTCACTTTTCTGTCAAATAAGAAGAAAGAAGATGTCAAAAATACTGATAATTAGCCAATTTTGCCCTTATTTTTCAATATTTTTAAAATAAGTGTTGACTTTTGCTAAAGAAAAGATTTATAGTTTAAGTATAATTAATTAAGGAGAGACAAATATGTTACTAAGTAAACGTTTAAAAGAGTTGCGTATCGAAAATGGATTAACGCAACGAGAGTTGGGCGAGCGTGTAAATGTTACAAAGGTGAGTATTTGTTGTTATGAAAATGGCACGAGAGTCCCAACTTTGGATACCCTAACAAAATTAGGAGATACTTTAAATGTAGATGTAGATTATCTACTAGGATATGATAGTCCTGTAAAAGAAAAAGGTAAAAATAAAAAAATTACCTCTATGGCTAAAGAAGAGATTGAATTTATTATGGGATTAAGAAAATTAGAAGATGTTCATAATCTTATAATAGAAGATCCAAAAAAGGCTCTTGAGTTAATAAGTAAGAGGCTAGATTAACTAGGCTCTTTTTCTATGTAATTAGTTTTAGTAACTATTCAGACTATAACACGCAAAAGTAAAGAGTAATTATTTAGAATTGCTCTTTTTAGTTTGCAAATAATACTTCATTATTAAATATAGCTTTAATAGATTCAAAAGGATTAATCTTTCTTTTAAGAGATGTTT
>CAMMTE010000076.1:0-6117 GCA_946499755.1 uncultured Mycoplasmatota bacterium | reverse complement strand
ATTTTGTTTTATAAATACTTGTTTAAAAATAGGACATTTTGAATTATTAATCACAAAAATTAAATTGATTTTTGACAAAAGTTAATATTTATGATACTATGAATATGTAAAAGAAATTTACATAAAATAAAAAATGAGGAACATTTAGGTTGCAAGTGAATGTCACCTCATATATTCTATGTGTGGCACTCTAATGCAGAGTGTCTATTTTATTTTGAAGGTTAGAACTAAGAAAGAAAGACTCAATAAAATTAAAGGAATAAGCTTTAATACTTTTATAATAAAAGTCTTTGTCTTCATACCTTTTCCTCCTTTCCTATTGAATAGGAGGCGACACCCACATAAATGTTCCTATAAATATCGTACCATATTAAATTCTACATAACAAGAAAAATATGTAATAAATTAGTTACGAGTTTTCGTAAATATTAACCTAACACTAAATTACTTATATAATCTACACCAAAACTACTTAAAATAGGATATCTTGGTATTTTATAAGGGTCTATACCTTTCTTTATTTTAGTAGAACCACCAATAAAAGACATTTCAAAGCCTGCTTCTTTAACTAAATTAATAGAATAATTACTATATTCATAGAAAGGAAAACAGAAGGCTTTAGTGTTATTCAATGTCTCTCTACTAAGTTTTAAATCATTAAGTATATCACTTTCCGGTAAACAGTTAATTCCTCCTCCTTGACCAGTAGGACAAACACCAGTTGTATGCATATTATGAGTATGACTTGCTATCTCCAAATAAGGAGATTGAAACTTGCTTACAGGGTACCATGAACTAACTAAAAACAAAGTTGCATTTAAACCATACTTCTCTAAGAATGGAATAAAGTTTTCCGCTCTTGCCCCATCATCAATAGTAATTAAAATAGACTTCTTAGGAAGATTAATCTCACCTTTAATAAAGCTTAACACTTCACTAGTATTTAAAGTAAAAACATCATTATCAGATAAAAACTTAAAGTGAGAGTCTATTTGTTCTTCACTATGACAAATAATATCATTACATCCTGTGTCTCCATTTAAATAGATAAAATGATAAAGTATCGCAGGAATAGACACAGCCATATCCTCATTACTATCTACTTCAACATTATTACTAACATCTTCTTTTTTTACATAAACTAATCTTGATAATAAAGATATACCATAGTAATCATCTAAATTAACAATAACTTTAGAAGTTGTAGGAATGTTTATTGTAAACAACTCATTAAAGTTTTCATCATAATAAATAATATTTTCTTTAGTAGTAACTTCTATAGGGAACTCTATATAATTAAGATATCTTTTATTAATAGTATCAGTAGTGGGTGTTACATCTTTATAAGACACATAATAATCACTATCTAATAATTTAAAATATTTATTATCTAAACTAATCTTATCAATAGATTCAAGTTCTAATATATTATCTTTATTTATACTACCAACATCTTTATACTTTCCATTATCATTTATATAAAGTTTAGTATCTTTAGTAGTCTTAACAATGCTATTATAATTAGATTTTATTTTAATTAAAATATTTTCATCTTTTATTAAAGACTCTTTAGTCTTAGAAACATTTAAAGATATATTTTCTCTTTCTTTCATATCATTATAAATATAAATACCACAGATTATACTTATTATACAAATAAATATAGTTACTATAATTAATACTCTAATAGGTTTTATCTTCATAATATCACTATCTCCCCTATTATTATTTACTAAAATTATACGTAATATTTAAGAGATAAACAATTATTTTTTTACATATATTTAATTAAAGGTGATAATATGGACTCATACATTACTTCTTTAATGACTAATTTAGGATATTTAGGTATGTTTATTGGAATGGTACTTGAAGCGGTTATAATTATTATTCCAAGTGAACTTATACTTGCAACTGCAGGAATACTTGCAGGTAGAGGTTTTTTTTCCTTTTCTATAGCATTACTTATAGGAGTTTTAGGTAGTGTATTTTGTGCCATTATTATTTATGCTTTTGGATACTTTGGTGGAAGGCCTTTTATAAAGACTTATGGCAAATTTTTCTTTATGAAAGAAGAAGATATAGATAAATGTGATAGATGGTTTAATAAATATGGACCGTGGGCTGCTTTTATAGGAAGAAACTTTCCTATTATTAGAACACTTATTTCCTTACCTATGGGAGTTAGTAAAGTTCCTTTTCTTAAGTTTGTCATATATACAACATTAGGTAGTATTCCTTGGACTTTTGCTTTTGTCTATGTTGGTTATGCTTTAGGTAATAATTGGATTATCTTAGATGATTTTGTTAAGAAATTAAAAGTACCTATTTATATATTATTAGGTGCATTATTAATTACATATATTTATAAAAAAGTAAAAGCAAAAGAAAAGAGGATTTCTAAATAATAGAAATTCCCTATACATAAGTAAAATCAGTTACACCACTATTTGCAATGGTAGAATTTGGTATTGTCCAAGTATCTCTTGTTACTCTTATTTCTATTATGTTTGTTAAATTATTAAACATTGTTCTATAGCCATTAGTAGTAACTTTAGAAGTATCAAAATTTGTTAAGTCAAGATATCTTAAACTACTGCACCCCTGAAACATTTGATCCATAGACGTTACTTTTAAAGTATTAAAATTATTTATATTTAGTTCAACAAGTGATGAACAATCAAAAAACATAGCCACCATACTGGATACATTAGAAGTATCAAAATTATTTATATTTAATTTTATTAATGATGAACAATAACCAAACATAGTATTCATATTTGTTACTTTAGAAGTATTAAATTCACTTAAATCTAATTCTTTTAAACTTCTACACATTGTAAACATCCATGACATATTTGTAACATTCGATGTATTGAAAGTGTCACCAAATATTATAGTAGTTAAAGAAGTATTAGGCATTAAACTTCCAAACATTAGCGACATATCAGTAGTCAAACTAGTATCTAAATAACTTAAATCTATTGATTTTGTATTAGAAAACTCACTAAAATAACTGACCATATCATAATTAGCAATTATACTACCTTCTCCACCTATAGTTAATTTATATGTACCAGAACCTGTCCCATCGTCTTCTGCATAGGCAATGACACTACCATTCTGTTTTTCTGATATATCCCAACTTTCTATTACTCCTTCCGGTATAACTGTATCTCCTTTTGTTACTATACTTGTTATTTTGCTTTTATATTCATCAGTGTGGAAGTCTCCTGGATTACTAGAATCATATGCCATCATCATTCTATCTTCCATTGATAAGCCATCTAATCCATAGACATTTATCTGGACACTAAATGTTAGATTTCCTCCATCTCCTTGTGGATTATAATCTTCATCTACCCACATTCTTAATCTATATCTATTACTTTCACTACTACTCATACTACTTGTATATAAACTCATCTCTCCTGCTGGTCTTCCAGTAAAACTATTAGATGTACTCTCTTCATTATAAGTCTCCGGTATCATTAATTCTTCTTCACCATCATCTGTTAGTCTAGTTAGATATAACTTTATATTTGAACCATCTATCTTTTTACCATCACTACCTGTTACATCTTTAGCAGATATCTCATAATTTATATTTACATCTCCTGATATATTACTACTTACTGTAAAATCAAAATATTCTCCTTCTTTTAATCTTACTTTTCCAGTCTCATCAGTTGTAGGTAATGCTCCATTTATATTTATTACATTATCTGTCTCTGTATATGTCATAGTAATAGAACCTGTAGTTATACTATTTAATTTAGTACCTGTTTTAGAGTAGTTAAATGCTGCATAACTTACTCCTATTAATGTTATTATCATCACAATTATTAATCCTATTATTACTAATTCTTTCTTTGTCTTTATCATTTTTTACTCCTCCTTAATTTATTTTTTCTCACACTAAAAAGAACAGAATATCTCTATCCTGCTCTTATATCATAATGAAAGAAAGTAACTAAACTACCATTCTGGTAGTTTAAACACCCCCCCCCCACGTACCAAAATGTAAACCCGAAAGTTTAGGAAAATGACGGATTATTTTAACCTTGAAATGAAAACTAATCATAGAAAGTAACTAAACTACCATTCTGGTAGTTTAAACACCCCCCCCCAGGTAACACATTGTAAACCTGAAGTTTTAGAAAAATGACGAATTATTTTACCCTGGAAATTAAAATTAGTCATATAATCACTTTCTTCCTTTATCATTGATAATTCAATCTTATCATATCTTTTAACGAATTTCAATAAACAAATATCATTTATTTACATATCTTATAATAGGTGTTGTATATGACTATTAACTATAAAGATATAAATTTATCTTATTTAAAATATGGTGATTCTAAAGAAGTTATTGTAATACTTCCTGGATGGGGAGAAACTAGAAATACATTTTTAGAAATAATTAATATCTTAATGATTGATTATACTGTTTATATTATAGATTATCCAGGTTTTGGAGAAACAAAATTTCCTAATTATAATCTTACTATGGATGACTATAGTAAAATGATAATTAAATTTCTTAATGATTTAAATATAACTAATCCTAATATAATTGCTCATTCTTTTGGAGGGAGAATTGCTATTCTTTTAAATTCTAAATATAATATTTCTATTAAAAACTTAATATTAATAGACAGTGCTGGTATTAAACCTAAAATGACTTTAAAGAAAAAGTTTAGATTAAAATTATATAAAACACTCCAGTCTCTTGCAAATTATTTACCAAAAAGAATAAGACATAAATTTAAAACTTATTTATTTAATAAATTTTCATCAAGTGACTATCAAGCTTTAAATGAAAATATGCGTGAAACTTTTAAAAATATTGTTAATTTAGACCTAACTAATTACTTATCTTCTATTAATACCAATACCCTAATACTATGGGGAGAAAAAGATACTGACACTCCTCTAAAAGATGGTAAATTAATGCATAAAAAAATAACAAATAGTGAGCTTATTATCTTTCCTAATTGTACTCACTATTGTTATTTAGAAAATACTTATGTAATTATTAAGATTATATTATGTTTTCTTGAGGATTAGAAACGGCCTCCACCGCCTCCACCTCCAAAGGAACCACCGCCACCAATGGAACCGCCTCCAAAGCCACCGCCACTTGAAGCTTGACTCGCCGCGATTGATGAACGTGATGATGCAACTGCAGTATGTATACCACTATTAATACTAGAATAAATATTAGATGTTATAAAATAATGAGTCATATAAGGATTATAACCTACATAAGTAGTATCACTTGTATCCATATTAGGCATCCTAAGTTCCATTTCTTTAGAAAGTTTATCTGCACAGTCTAAAACAACTGCATATACTAAATACTTATCCCATAAAGTTACCTCAGGTAACTCTTTTTCATTAAATCTACTAAAGTCTTCTAAGAATTTCTTATGAGCCATCCACTTAGCATAATGTTCTGCACCCTTTTTAGTATAGAACTTTCTAGTTATAACAAAGATAATTAATACTATCATAAGAATAATAATTATTATTCCAAGCCAAGATAAATCTAAAGCAAAACTAATAAATGTTAAGACAAGTCCTAATAAACTAAAGATAACTGAGAAAGCTACTAAACCTGGAGTTGTAGCAAAGAATAACTCACTTTTACCTAAAGATTTACTTTTCCTTATAAAATCATTATACAAATCCATTACATTATTAGCATTACCTAAAGTAGAACAATGTTTCTTTATAGTAGAAAGAACTACTTCTTTACTATTGCCTATCTCATTAATAATAAGGTTTAAGGCAATTTTTTCAGTTTCAGTTAAACTAGCCTCGTCATATTCTTGTAATACTAGTTTATAATCATCTTTTAATTTTCTATCAATAACTTCTACTTTTAATACTTTCTTATAAACAAGATTTAAAATAGTAGCAGATAAACTCTTCTCACTAACATTTTTATCTATTAGATATTCTAATACTTCTGGTCCATAACTTGCAGGAAAGTCTCTAAAATACTCCATATTAAAGGCAGTCTTCTTCATCTTTTTCTCTCTTAAATAAACTCCTACAGCAAGACTAATTGCAATTAAAGCCCAAGCACTACTTACAATTATTAATATC
>CAMMTE010000075.1:0-6127 GCA_946499755.1 uncultured Mycoplasmatota bacterium | reverse complement strand
AGGAGTTCCAGTCCTCACATCAAACCCTGTACTTTCAGTGCAGGGTGGTTGATAATATTGTTTCAAATATGAAAAATAACACTTGATTAATTATAACTATCATGATACATTATAAATGGATGGGAGACTTTAATAAAGATGGGGAAAGGAGTATAAATGAAAATTTTTAAAAAAGTATGAATTTTGTAAATTGAGAAATTTTTTGATATGAATATTTAAAATTCTTCTAGAGAAAATATTAAATTGAAGAATTATTTTTCGTGAATTTTAAATTTTACCTTTTTGCAATAAATTATAGACTATGCTATATATATTGCAGAAAGGAGAAAGTTATGAAAAAACTTCGTAAAAAACATATTCCAGAGAATGTCTCTAATGAAGAGATTAGAGAATATATGATAACTAATAATTTTGTATATGAAGGTACTCTTGACTCTGTTTTTAAATCTATTATGGGTTACTGTCTTTTATATTTAGGAGATTTAATATCTAGATTAACTGGACTTGATAAAGAATTTATTATTAAAAACTTTAAAGAACAGAATGTTGAATATAAAATAGCGAATGCTCTAGAAAGGAAAAAAGTATCAGACTTTATCTTTAAACTACCAGGATATATTATTAACTTAGAATGTAATCGTGGATATTGGGATGGACTAATAGAGCGAAATGATGCTTACTTTGGAAAACTAAAGGGAGAGTTATTAAGTAAAGGTGAAGAGTATAGTAAGAATATAAAAGTAATCCAGATAAACTTTGATATTTTCGATAACTTTGAAAAATGCCTAGGAAAAGAAAATATCTCTAAATTTCATATAAAAAATAATGAAAATATAATAGAAACAGAAACTAGTGAAAAGATACATATAGATATGATGAAAAGTTATAATAAGTATCTTAATAGAGAAGAGTTAACTAAATTAGATAAAGAATTAGTAATATTAATGTTAGATGATTATCTAGAAATTAAAAAAATAGCGGAAAGGGATAAAGAACTTATGGAAGTATCAGAAAAATTATATGAACTAACAAATAATATTGATAATATAGGACTATATGATCCAGAGAAAAGGAGAAAAGAAGAAGAGGCATTAAAGATAGAATATCATAGTAGTATTGCTAAAGAAGAAGGTGCTAATAATGAGAAAAAATCTATTGCTAAGAATCTTCTTAATATGGGTATATCTAAAAAGAATGTTATGAAAGCGACTGGTCTATCTAAAAAACAAATAACTATGTTGATGTAAAGGAGAATTAATATATGGGAAGATATTTAAGCTGTGCAGTTGCTACCTCAATGGTAGTGGAAAAGAAAAATGATAAGCCTTTAGATAAAGAAGAATTAAATAAACTAAAAAAATCTGTTGGAAAAATATTTGATTTAGATTTATATAATGTTAAAGAAGAGGAAAACTTAATTAGTTTAGAAATAAAAAAAGATATATTTAATGCTAATATTCATGAACTATGTAGAGAATTAAATAAATCTTTCTTTCTATTAGAATTTACACTATATGATGATGAATACTGGAGTGAAGATAAACCTGATGAAGAATGGCCCATTTCATTAACAAAAACAGAAGATGGTAATAAATATATGTTAGAGTTAGGTGAAAATGGTAATATTGATTTTAAAAGCGAAGATTTAAGTTGGTATGGTTTTTCTCCCCTTTTAAGAAGAGAAATTTCAAATTGGCGAGATTATAATTTTTATATACAAGGCATAAAGCTATTCTTTGATGTAGATAAAGTGGATTTTGAAGATGAAACTGAATTTGTATGCTTATTAAACTGGTTTAAGAAAGATTATTTTAAAAATAAATTAAGTGGTAGTACCATCTTTCATATAACTGATTAAAAAAGATTTTGTTCTTTTCTACTTATTATTGTATAATAAGTAAAAGGAGAGATGATTTATGCTATTATTAGCTGTTAATTCTGGTAGTAGTACTCTAAAGTTTAGACTTTATGAAATGCCAGAAGAAAAAGTTATTACTAAAGGAAGTTTTGAAAGAATTGGTCTTACTGATAGTGATTATACTATTAGAGTAAATGGAGAAAAAGTATATGTAAAAAAGGATATTAAGACTCATAAAGAAGCAGTTGATATTTTATTAACAGAACTTGTGGAAAAAGGTATTGTTAAAGATTTAAAAGAAATTAAAGCTGTGGGAAATAGAATAGTTCATGGAGGTTCCCTATATTCTCATTCTGTTGTTATTACTCCTAGAGTTATTAGTGAGCTAGAAAAGATAAAGGATTTAGCTCCTTTACATAATCCTGCTGCTTTAATAGGTATAAAAGCCTTTATGGAAGAAATACCTAATGCTACTATGGTTGCTTGCTTTGATACCGCTTTTCATCAAACAATAGAAGAAAAAGAGTTTTTATACTCAGTTCCTTATGAATGGTATGTAAAATATGGAATTAGAAAATATGGATTTCATGGCTTATCTCATCAATATATTACTAATAGAATGAAAGATATATTAGGCTATGATGGTAATTTAATTATCTGTCATATTGGTAATGGTGCTAGTATATCTGCAGTACTTAATGGTAAATGTATTGATACATCTATGGGCTTTACCCCTAATGCTGGTATTATGATGGGAACACGTTCTGGTGATATAGACTATAGTATTATAGGTTATATTATGAATAAAACAGGTATGACTTATGATGAAGTAGATAACATCCTAAATAAGAAAAGTGGTCTTGAAGGCATTGCTGGTATGAGTGATTTAAGAGATATTGATAGAGCTTATATTGCTAAAGAGAATAAAGTGGTTTTAGCAGTAAATATGTATACTGAACGTATTGCCGAATATATAGCTAAATACCATTTAAAACTTGGTAAAGTAGATGCTATTATCTTTACAGCAGGTGGTGGTGAAAATGATCCAATTATAAGAAAAGAAGTACTTAATAAATTAAAACCACTTGGAGTAGAATTAGATGAGAAGATAAATGAAGAAACAATTGTTAGAAAAGATAAAGAAGGACTAATTACAACTAAGAACTCATCTATACCTTGTTATGTCTTAGCGACAGATGAAGAACTAGTAATAGCTAGAGATACTTACAATCTAGCTAAATAATAAAGTAACTTGCTATAAACAAGTTATTTTTTTACGAATTTTCGTAAGAATCATTATGTAATAAGAGTATCATAATGTTTACGAAAATTCGTAACATTTTTTTACCACTTTTTGCTTGACTTTCGAACATAAATACTATAGAGTAATAACCAATAACTAGTTATTAAAATATACTTTCGGAGGATTAATAAATGAAAAATGAAATTGTTATTTTTGAAAATCAAAATGTAAAATTAGAAGTAAATATGAAAGATGAGACTGTCTGGTTAAATACAGAACAAATGGCTGAATTATTTGATAGAGATTATAAAACTATAAGGAAACATATTAACAATGCTTTAGAAGAAGAATTAAGGGGTTAAGTGGTTGTCGCAAAATTTGCGAATACCACTAAACATGGTGCCTTAGAAGATAAAACTCAAACCCATATGGTTTATTATTATAATCTTGATGTAATTATAAGTGTTGGTTATCGTGTCAAATCCAAAAACGGTGTTGCCTTTAGGAAATGGGCTAATAAAGTGTTAAAAGACTATCTAATTAAAGGTTATGCCGTTAATGAAAAAAGACTTAAGGCTCTAGAAAAAACTATTGAACTAATAGATATTGCAAATAGATTAGATGATAGATTAGAAGATAAAGATGCTAAAGGTGTATTAAAAGTAATAACATCATACACTAAAGCTTTAGACCTATTAGACGATTATGACCATAAAACTCTAAAAATAAAAGGAACTAATAAAAGTTTAAAAAAAGTAAATTATGAAGAATGTATGAACATAATTAATACTCTTAAATTTAATGAAAATAGTAATATTTTTGCCTTAGAAAGAGATAATGGATTTAAAGCTATTATAGATACAATTTATCAGACTTTTGATGGAGAAGAACTCTATAAAACTACTGAAGAAAAAGCTGCTAACTTCATATACTTAATAGTTAAGAATCATGCTTTCATAGATGGTAATAAACGTATAGCGGCAACTATGTTTATCTACTTTTTAAATTATTATAATATGCTCTATAAAGATAATGTTCTTGTAATTGATAATAATACTCTAACAGCCTTGACTCTTTTAATAGCAGAATCAAATCCTAAAGAGAAAGACTTAATAACGGCTCTTATTATGAACTTTTTAGCCTAATACTTTGAAAAAATTCTAATCTATAGTATAATACTAGTAGATTTAAAGAAAGAAGGAATATATATGAAAATAATGTCTGTTAATGCTGGTAGCAGTTCACTAAAATTTAGTCTTTTTGATATGGATAAAAGCTTATGTATTGCTAGTGGTTATTTTGAACGTGTAGGACTAGATGGAAGTTTCTATACTATTAAATATAATGGTGAGAAAATAAAAGAAGAAGTAGAACTTCCTAATCATACAGTTGCTGTTGAAGTAATGTTAGATCGACTAATTACTTTAGGAATAATTAAAGATCTAGATGAAATAGATGGAATAGGTCATCGTATTGTCCATGGCTATACTTATGATCATTCTGTTATTATTACTGACAAAGTTATTGAAGATATAAAATCATATGCAGATTTTGCTCCTTTACATAACCCAGCTCATATTCTAGGAATAGAAGCATGTAAAAAAGCTTTACCAAATGTTCCAATGGTTGCAGTCTTTGATACTGCTTATCATCAAACAATGCCTAAAGAAAACTATATTTATCCTGTACCATATAATTGGTATACTGATTATGGTGTTCGTAAATATGGTGCTCATGGTACAAGTCATAAATATATTGCCGGCAGATTAAGTGAAATCCTAAAAACTAAAAACTATAAAGCTATTGTATGTCATTTAGGTAGTGGTTGTTCTCTTTCTGCTATTAAAGATGGTGTATGTCAAGATACATCTATGGGCTTCACTCCTCTAGCAGGAGTTATGATGGGAACAAGAAGTGGTGATATTGATCCTCCAATTATTCCTTATATAATGGAAAAAGAAGGACTAAATGCTAAAGAAGTAGTAGATATGTTAAATAAAAAATCAGGTTTACTTGGCGTTAGTAGAAAATATAGTGATTATCGTGATATTAGAAATGCTATTAATGAAGGTGATGAACAAGCTATTCTAGCTAATAAAATCTTTGTTAATACCGTTGTTAAATATATTGCTAACTACTATGTAGAACTTGAAGGAATTGATGCTTTAGTATTTACAGCAGGACTTGGTGAAAATAGTTCTCCAGCTCGTCATGATATTATTTCTAAATTAAAAGTATTAGGTATAACTATTGATGAAGAGAAAAACAAAACAACAGGAGAAGAAATAGAATTGACTGGAAAAGATTCTAAAGTTCGTATTTTCGCTATTCCAACTAATGAAGAGTTAATGATTGCTAAAGAAACATTAAATTTAATTTAGATAGGAAATAAGTATGTTTAAAAAAATATATAAAGAAATAAAGAAATATCAAACAATTGTCATCGCTAGGCATATAGGAGTAGATCCTGATGCTCTAGCAAGCCAATTAGCTTTAAAGGAATCTATTAAATTGACTTTTCCTAATAAGAATGTCTATGCTGTAGGTAATGGGTCTACAAAATTCTCTTATATGGGAAAACTAGATAAATTAGAAGAACTTGATAACTTTCTTTTAATCGTTTTAGATACTCCTGATAAAAAAAGAATAGATTATAAGGACTATAATAAAGCGAAAATGATTATAAAAATAGATCATCATCCCTTTATCGAAAGCTTTGATGGTCTTGAATACATTGATGATAAAGCTAGTAGTACTTGTGAAATATTAATGGAACTTTTACTAAAAACAAAACTAAAATGTAACAGGAAAATAACAAAACTACTATATTATGGTCTTGTCTCAGATTCTAATCGTTTTCTTTTTGATAGTTCAACTCCTAAAACCTTTTCTCTTGTAAGTACCTATTTATCAAAATATCCTTTAAAACTATCAAATATCTATACTAATCTATACTTAAGGCCACTAAAAGAAGTAAGACTTGAAGGATATATCTCTTTAAATATGAAAGTAACAGAAAATGGTGT
>CAMMTE010000074.1:0-6163 GCA_946499755.1 uncultured Mycoplasmatota bacterium | reverse complement strand
CTTCCTGGTCAACTCCTTGGCTCACAGAACGACATGGCTACGATCCGACTTTAATGCCGCAAGAAATGTCATAAGAAAAATATATAAATAGCCTTTCACTTATATAATATACTGTTTATTATTTTTTCTTTCGCAAATTTAATAAAGTTATAGATTCTAAATGATAAGTATTTGGAAATTCATCTACTAGTTTGATGTAATTGAGTTCGTAACAACTATCTAAAAGATTAATATCACGAGCAAGGGTTAAGGGATTACATGAAACATAGATAATATTTTTTACTTTTAGTGATAAGAGAAACTCTATTAAATCTTTAGAAATACCACTTCTTGGAGGGTCTAAAATAATAGTATCAGGAACAAACTTTAGTTTATTAATAACTTTACTAACATCTCCTAAATAAAACTCTGTATTAGTAACATTATTTAACTTAGCATTATTTTTTGCATCCCTCACTGCATCTTCTACAACTTCAATACCAATTACTTTTTTAGCATAGTCACTTACTAATAAACTAATTGTACCTGTCCCACAGTATAAATCATAGATAATATTACTATTTAGTTTTTTTACTATATCAATAACTTCTTTATATATTAAACTAATACCCTCTTTGTTTACTTGAAAGAAAGAGTCTTTTCTTACCATAAACTTTTTAGATAAAACTTCTATAATTAAAGATAGAACACCACTGATTAATTCATTATTATAGTATAAAGAACTAACCAAGGATGAGAAGAACTCTTTAATTGATTCTTTATCTTCCTTACCTTCTAATATTAACATAAGCTTACCATCTAAAGATTTAATAATGGCTTTAGTTAATTTTTTATGTACTTTAATAAAAGAATTTAAAGAGGCAGTTAAAGTTATAATATCACTATCTAATAAATTACATTTATCAATAGATATCAAATTATTAGACTCTTCTTCATAATAGCCAAGCCTTTCTTCTTTAATATGATAAGTAACTTTATTACGATAGTTATAACATTTAGTAGGAATTATTTCTAAATTATCTAAATTATAATTTGTATATTTAGAGAAAATATTCTTAACTGTGTTTTTCTTAAACTCTAACTGTTCATCGTAAGTTAAATGTCCTATCTGGCATCCACCACAAGTTTGATAATAAGGGCAATATTTTACTTTAAGATGATTACATCTTTTACCTATAGAGTATCTTTTTTTATCTTTTACTATATCAATAGATACTTCTTCTCCTAGCTTTACTTTAGGTATAAATACTACTTTATTATCTATTTTGGCAATACCTCTACCTTGATGGTCATAATCTATTATTTTAACTAACATAAACTTCACCTAATAATAGGTTACTACAAAATCGGTTAAAGAAAAAGAAATTTATAATATTTTTCATTTTGGTAATACTAAAAGTGAAATGAGGTGAACTTATGCTTGTTGATGAGATAAAGAAAGCTTTTGGTAATGCCACTGATTTAATTGTTAGACCTTTTATTATAGATAATAGAAAAATAACTCTTGTGATGAGTGAAGTTTTAGGTAGTTCTGATTATGTAAATGATTTTATTTTAAAAAAACTTTTGACTATCAAGTTTCAAAGTAATGATATAGGTAATGAACTTCTTAACTTTATCCCTACTAATAATGGAAAAATATTAAATAAACTAAGCGATATGACTGACTATATCTGTATGGGATTCGCTCTTTTAATTTATAGTGATAATGAAGCCATTGCCATAGAAGCCCGTGCTACCGTTGATAGAGGTATAGGTGAAGTTAATAATGAAGCTAGCATAACAGGAAGTAAAGATGCTTTTAATGAGAATTTTAATACTAATGTGGGACTTATTAGAAGAAGAATAAGAGACTGTAATTTATATGTAGATGGTATGTTTGTGGGAAAGTCTAGTAAAACTAAAGTTGGCATTTTATATATGAATAATATTGCAATTAAGAAAAATGTCGATAATATTAAGAATAAACTTAAAAAAATTAATGTTGATGGAATAATTGATTCAGGTAACTTAAAAAGCTATTTAGATAGTAAGACTAACTTTTTCTTCCCAACTATAACCTCAACTGAAAGACCAGACAGGGTAAGTCAAGCTTTACTTGAAGGTAAAATCGCTATTGTTTCTGACAATTCTCCTTATGTTTTAATTACACCTACTTTTTTTATTGACTACTTACATACAAGTGATGATTACTATGAAAAAGCAATTAATACTTCTTTTATTAGAATAATAAGATTTCTTGCTTTCTTAATCGCTATCTTTACACCTGCCATATACATTGCCCTAACTACTCATAATCAAGATCTATTACCCCTATCTTTATTTTTAAACTTTGCCGAACAAAGAAGTAGTGTTCCTTTCTCTGCTTTAATAGAAGCCTTATTTATGAGTATTTCTTTTGAAATATTAAGAGAAAGTGATATTAGAAAACCATCTAGTATGGGAACATCTGTATCAATATTAGGAGGTCTAATTCTAGGAGATGCTGCTGTTTCTGCCGGTATTATCTCTCCTATTATGATTATTGTTATATCAATATCAGCGATATCAGGTCTTGCTTTCTCATCCATTGAAATGATTTATGCTCTTCGTTGGTGGCGCTTTATTTTAATGTTCTTAGCTATGTTCTTTGGTCTATTTGGTATCTTTATAGGCTTTATCATCCTCCTAGCATCCCTTGTTACCACTTCATCAGAAAATCTTCCTTACCTTGCCCCTTTCTCTCCCTTTATAAAAGAAGAACTAAAAGATTCTATTATTAAAGGCACTAATAAAAAGATTAGAAAAAGGAATCCTCTACTTACTAAAAATATAATAAGGGAGGTTAAGAAATGAAAAAAATAATAATTATTTCTATCATCCTTCTCTTATTTCTAGGACACACTCCTTATAACGATTTAAATGAATTAGCAGTTGTAGATACTATAGGACTTTCTTTTAATGATAATAAATATAATCTTTATTTAAATATTGTAAACGAAGATAATAAAACTTATAAAATAACTGGTGATAGTTTAGGAGAAATATTTCTAAAAGGAGAAGTTATAGGTAATAAAAAAACATATTATAAGCACTTAAGTGTTTTAATATTTGATACTAATATCTTAAAAGATAGTAACCTATTTACTTTCTTAAAAGATGAATTTACTACTATTGATTATCTAACTTTATCTACTAATAATTTAGATAATTTATTTACTAAATATCATAAAAGTAATGATTATAAAAGTTTTATTACTAAAGAGAAAAACTTAGAAGGAACAATAATTAACACTACTTTTAAAGACTTATTAAGTAATTATCTAGATAATAATAAATCATCATCTATCCCTCTAATAGATATTGATAATGATAAATTAATAAGTAATGGTACTTTTATAATAGATAAAGATTATATTCTTAATAAAGACTTAACTAAAACTTATTATCTATTAAACAACAAAATAACTTCTTATAATGAAAAAATTAAATTAAATAATAACTATATAGAAACATCTATATATGATTTAAAAACTACTATTAATTACAAAGATAATAAATTAACTATAAAAATAACTGGTAAAGTAGATAGTTCTGATACTTCTAATTTAAAGAAAGTAAAAGATAAAGTTAAAAAAAATTTATTAAATAATATAGAAAAACTGATTACTTTAGAGACTAAAAACGATATAAAGATAACTAATATTAATAATACTATCTATTTAAAAGAAAAAGATAATTTTATTAATAGTTATAAAAACAGTAAAAAAAATATTATCATAGATTTAAAAATAGAAAGGAGAAATAACTATGACTAATAAAAAAATAGGTCTTTTACAAGTATCTTCTCTTACCTTTTTTCTAACTTTTACATCATTTATTTTATTTTCATCTAATATTATTAAAATTAGTAAAAATGACACTATTATAAGTATAGTTATAGGTAGTATTTTATCCTTACTTCTCTTTAAATTAATTCTCTTATTAAGAAAAAAAATAAAAATTAAAACTAATATAAGTAAACTATTTATTACAATTCTCTTAATAATAGTATTTATATATCTTTTAATTAGTATTACTGATTTTATTAAAGTAAGTTTTTTAAGTAATGGAAACTTCTATAGTATTATAATTTTAATTTTTATAACATCTTTAGTAATCTCTAATCAAGGCTATAAAGAAGTAGCAAGTCTTTCTCTTATCTTAGCATTTATCTTTATTCCTCTTTTTATCATAAATATCTATGGTACAACAAAATCATTAGACTTAACCTATCTTACTCCTCCAATAACTAATAGCATTATAAATATTATTAAATCATCTCTTATTTTTACATTTTATATTATAACTCCCTTATCATTACTTTTATTTATTCCCTATAATGAAATAGATAATAAAAGAAAACAAGATAAATATTTATATCTTGCTTTTAGTATTGGTATTATCACTATTATCATAGAATATTTGTTATTATACTTCTCTTGTAACATAGAAATAATTACAAGTTATAAATATCCCTTTATGTTAGTAATAAATAGTTTATCTAGTTTTCTTATCTTTGATAGATTCTCATATATTATAAGTTTTTATCTTTTGTTTTCTCCGTTTATAACCCTATCTTTAATTTTAACTATAATTAGGCAGTTAGAGTTGAACAAGTATATCCTAAAGATTCAAGATTAGATTGTTGTACATCTATAGGTTGAAAGTAATTATCAAGGGAAGTATTATTAGAATTTTTTTCCTTTAATTCTCTAGTTAATACAAGTCTAGTCTGAGTATCAGTAGATTGATCTTCAACAAGGCCACTACTTCTAATTGTATTAATTTCAGTCATTACTGGATCATCTGTTACTGTAGAATCAACCACTTCAGGTAAATTATACATGAAAGTTACTTTTGTTAACTCATCATTAGTATAATTACTACTAATAGTCTCATTATATACCATTGTCCCTACTGCAACTTCTCTATTACAATTTAAGGCTGTAACACTCTTAACAGTAGCATTTTCACCATTATTAATATTATCACTACTTTCTTTAAATACAATTCTACAAATAGGTGGAAGAGCGATTAAAATAATAAATACTACAATAAGTAAATAAATAAATATATTAACAATAGAACTATCTTTCTTACTCTTCATAATTATTATCCTCCTCCAATTCTTTTTGATCTAACTTTTCTTTTCTTTTCATATTTACAATAAATTTTCTAATATATACTATTAAAAAGATAAAAGGAATAATAGGAAATACCATAAAGAAATAATAAAGAAAAGCATTCTCTTCAACAGCATTTAAATCTCTTACAGTCTGTGTAAAAGAAAGAGCAAAACCAATAGATACTGATAAGAGAATAGATGTAACTAAAACCCCTAAAACATTAGTCCAATAATTAATAGCATAATTAGTACTATTAATATCTTTATTTTTTCTAAATGCGCTATATATTTTAGTACCTATAAAAAATATAAGCAAAACAACTGTTAATGGTAAAATTACATAAAATAAAAGGACTCTAAAATTATCTTCACTATATACTGCTTGCGTCACAATAACCACCACCTATTATAATAATAACACAAGATAAAAATTACTTCAACTAAAGTAATTTAAAAAATTATTTACATATTATATTTTCATGTTCTAATAAATATCTTTTTCTATCTTCTCCTCCTACAAAGCCACCAATATCATCAAAAGAATTAATAACTCTATGACTTGGTAATAAAATAGGAAAAGAACTATTATCTAAAACCTCTTTAACTGGAGAAATAATCTCCTCATCTCCAAGTTCTTTGGCAACTTCTCTATAAGTTATAAATTCACCAAAAGGTATATGACAAACTATTTCCATTACTCTTCTTTCTAAACCAGATATTAAATAATTATAAAAGGAAAATGACTCAAGCTCTCCTTTAAAATAGGAATCTAATTCATTTTTTATTCTAATACTTAAATCATTTTCCCTAAACTCATCATCTATTTCTTCAACAAAAGTAATAGAAATTATATCATAATCACTAGTATTTATTCTAATAATTCCAATAGGACTTTCATAAAATGAAAGATAACTTACATGTCTCATAACTACTCCTAAAACATATCTTATTCTTACATTTAAAATATATCATATTAAGTTTACAAGAGTCAATACTACATGAAAAACTTTGTAAACA
>CAMMTE010000073.1:0-6526 GCA_946499755.1 uncultured Mycoplasmatota bacterium | reverse complement strand
ATATTCCAATCTACTATGTTATTTCCATTTTTGCTAAATTGTGAACTCATTAATTCTCCTAATCTTAATAATCCAACTTTTACAGTAGTAATATTAGTAGTTAAATTACTCATATTAACATCTTTATACTTTGCTAATATATAATTATTACCTTGTCCTACTGTTCCTAAGTACCAAACAGTATTATCTTCTATCATATTAACTTGTTCACTTGTTAAATAAGTACCACTATTTAGATATTCTCCATTTAGAAAACTTCCTATTGTATTTGTACTTGAATAATAGACACTATCTCCAAAAGTCATAGTTTTAAAGGTTCCATTTTCCTTTAATGGTTCTGCACTAGTAATCTTTGTTAACCCTTCTGTTTCATGACTTACTATTCTATATAGACTATTTTCTCCTGTTCCAAAACTTATATATTCACCACTATATCTTGTATTTAGTTTTACACCTCCTAAATTAACATCATTATCACCTTCTAATCTATATGGATTATCACTACTGCCATCTCCATCTACTATCTTTATTTCTGATTTTAAATTTATTGAAGGACGTATACCTATAGAATATGTTACACCATTATTTGATACAGCACCATTAATATCAATCTCAAAGGTCATACTAGAATTATAAGGAGTCAAACTTTTCCAAGAACTTTTATTATTTAAATATCCTTTACTAGCATTTATTCCTCTATAGCTCGTACTGTATTCGTAAATATTTAAAAGTCCTACAACATCTTCTACTATTGTTCCACCTTCATTTTCACTAGGAGGTTTACTAGTATCGGACATCTGGCTTGCATTCCACTTACTATTCATCTTTATAAATTTCTCTGGTTCTCTTAAATTACCTAAAAATCCATCTACTGTTGTATCATTTAACCAAGATTTCATATAACTTTCTTCAAAAGCACTACTATCATTGTCATAGGGAACTGCACTTATATTCCACTGGGTTACTAACTTAACACTATTGTCACTTGTATCTATACTTACTACTCTCCATAATTTACCAGAGTACCATATATAATTATTAGGATTACTTCCTGTAACGAAGGTCTGTTCTTCATCTTCATAGTTTAATCTATTCATGATATCATCTTCTATTACTTCTTTTACTATCCCTATTGATGTTATCTTTCTTAATAAATGTCCATTATCTGGTAATTCTAAATCATTATAATCTAAGCCTACACTTACTCCTAAATTAATTGTTACACTACTATTTGTAGTATTGGCAACTCTTACTACATATGTATTACTACTTCCTGTTGTGTCTACTTTCTCTAAATTTATCCCTGTACTAGATGGTGGGGTATTTACTCCTTCTTTTTCTATATACCCTATATCTACTCCTTCAGGTAAACTTCCTTCATAATAAAAGTTAAATCTTCCTACTCTATTATTAGGGTTAGATAAAGTTACTATAAAATCTTTTCTACTATTTGCAGATACTGTTAAAGCATTTGTTTCTTCATCATCCACTAATAACTCATAAGTTAAATTACCTGTCACTATACTTATAGCATTTTCTTTTTCTTTTGTTACTGTAAACATCGCATAAGAAAAGTACCCTCCTAATATTAATAGAGTTATTATTACCATTATTATCATATATATCTTACTAAAACTTGTTTCTAATAATATCTTTTTCATTATTTTACTCCTTTCATTATTACACTCAAAAAAAGAATAGAATTATCCTCTATTCTTTTAAGTCATAATGAAAGAAAGTAACTAAATTACTATTAAACTGCCCCCCCCCAGGTAACATATTGTAAACGGGTGCTAGTATTTATTTTTCTCATTTTTCTACCTTCTTTCTATTTATCTATAATGTTTCAGTATTATTTATATTTATTTCAGGTATAGGACTAATTGTTCCTTCTCCTACATTATTTTGAATATTTTGATTAATATTAGTATAAGTATTTTCTTTAGTTGAAGCTTCTTGATTGATAGTTGGTTGCTCTATTGTTTGATTATTAATATTTGGTATTTCATTGATTGTACTAGACATATTATTTGAAGCTTCATTTATACTGTTATTAGGTATTGTATTATTTATAGGAGCCTGTTCTATATTATTTACTTCATTAATAGGTTGATTAACATTGTTAACTGGTTCTTGATTTATATTAACTTCAGGTATTCCCATATTAGTATTTGCTACTTCTTGAGTTGGAGCATTGCTAATATTACTACTTGTTTCTGTATTTTGATTATTATTAACTACAGTATTAGTATTTGTATTAGTGTTTGTATTACTATGTCCATCCCAAATTCTAACAACATCACAGTTACCACTCATTGGCATTGGATTAGGCATCTTTAATTTAACTATTAATGGAATCTTAAAAGCACTACCAAATGCTAAACATGTTCCTGATTGTAAACTCTTTTGTTTTTCTACTATTTCATCAGAAATATTAGGTACCATCTTCTTAATATATTCTACATCTGTTGGATGGTTCATCTTAAAGATTAAGAAGTTAGAACATTGTGATATTACTGTATCAGACATCTCAACTGGTCTTTGAGTAATTAATCCTAAGATAAGTCCATATTTACGTCCTTCTTTTGCAATACGTTCAAAGATATTATATCCTATTAAGAATCTATCTGTATCATTTTGAATATATCTATGAGCTTCTTCTACAAAGATATGGAAAGGAATACTTGCTCTTTCTTTTAAAGCTTTAGTAAATTCAAATAAAAGTCTTGAGTAAATCTTTGTTATTACTTTAGCGAATGAATCATCTACATCGTCTAAGTTAATATTTACTAATTGATATTTTTTACCATTAGTAATCATTAAATCAGATAGATAATTCTCAAGAGAAATATATGTACATTTCTCCCATTTAAAATAATTAGAATTACTTGAAGTAATAAGTGAATGAAGCCTTACTTTTAAAGTAACAGAATCACCATAAGTATTTTCATTTCTTAACCATCCTTCACTAATTAAAGTAAAGTTTAAAGCTTTTTCAAGATCATCTAGAGTATAATAACATTTCTTACTTGGTTCGTAATTATCATATTCATCATTAATAAAGCTAGAAACATATTCTGTTAATAAAACACTTTCTGAAAATTGTCCATGATTATCTATTAAGAAACACTCTCTAAATTTTCTAACATAACCTATTCCTTGAACAGGAGCATCTAAGTTAAATTGTTCTGTAGAACAACTATTAATAATAGAGAAGATATCATTTCTTTTATTAGGTGCAGTTTGATTAGTATAAAGTATTGTCATAATAGCTTTAGCGATTAAGTGATTCTTATATTTATTAGCATCTATTCCATCACTTGCAAATATTCTTGCTAATTTTAACATTCTTTCAATTATTGGTAATTGTGAATGATTAGTTGCTTGTAAAAGTAAAGATAGATCATCTTCGTTAAGTAAAAAGATTGGTAAACGTAATGGTTCTCCTTTACCTTCAACTTCATTTGTTGTAATGAAACGATAATTGTAATTAGGATTAATTTTATTTAAGTCTTTAAAAGCATTATAATATTCTCCTGATGAATCAAATAGTAAAATATTTGATTTATAAGGGAATAGTCTTTCATCTTCAAACATATTTTGCATTATTCTTGAAATACCGCAAGACTTACCACTACCACTATTACCAAAGATAGCGAAGTGATTACTAAAGAAGTTATTAACATCTAAGTAAACAGGAAAATCATTATAATAAGGACTTACACCAAAGGGCATAAACCCTTGTTTATCTTCTCCTGTTATTAGAGGTATTTCTTCTTGTTTAATTACTCTTATCTTAGCATCTAATGATGGTTTTCTTAAAACACCACCGATTAAACGTCCATTAGTTATCTCTCCTAAGAATCTTGCTCTAACAATACCATCTTCTAAGTCATCTACTTCTCCTAGAATTGTTTTATCTTTGTCTTCAAAAATTAAATGTAAGTTCATTAAGTTAATTGCTACTTCAGCATCTTCTTTTAATTTAATATTAGCGCTTTGATCACTAATGTAGATTATTTTGTCAAACATAACTACCATTCTCCTTTATTCTCTAGATAAATTATACCTTTAAATAGAAAAAGTGACAAGAGTTAGATGGAAATTACTTCTTGTAATTTACGTTTTAACTCTTCATCACTGGTATTTTTTATAATATCTTCTAACATTTTATTCTTTTTAGCTAACTTTAAATTTTCTTCATAGGTTTCTAGTCTTTTTATTGTCTCTTTTAGTTGTTTATGAATGGCATTTCTACTGATATTATAGATACTTGCTAGTTCACTTAAAGATAAGTTTTTGAAGTAATACTCTTCAAAATACATTCTTTGTTTTTCAGTTAAAAGAGTACCATAAATATCATAGAGCATTGTATAATATACTAATTCTTCCATTATAATCCTAATAATTTTAATATGGCTAGAAAACATGATCCTAAACCTATGATTAGATAAAGTATTGTTAAATTTTTTCTTTTATATATTAGATAGTTATTAAGGCCCATAATTAAAAGGGTTATTCCTAATATTAATTCAAATATATATAGTAAATTGGGATTAATAATAGTAACAATACCAAATATTATTACTGTTATAGTTAATATAAACTGAATAGCGATTAATACTTTTAGATAGGTAAAACTTTTTTCTTGCCTGTTTTTAGCTTTAGGATTTAATTGTACTACACTTTTACTCATTTTCTTCCTCCATAAAGTCTTTAAATAGACTATAAATATATTTTTCGATATCAAATTCTTGTAAGTCTTTGGCTGTTTCACCTAGACCTATATATTTTACAGGTAGGTTTACTTCTTCTTTAATAGCTAGGACTATTCCACCTTTAGCAGTACCATCTAGTTTAGTTAAGATTATACCAGTTATGTCAGTTATTTCTTTAAATGCTTTCGCTTGACTTATACCGTTTTGACCTGTTGTAGCATCTATAACTAAAATAGTCTCATCTGGGGATCTATCTATTATCTTTTTAATTACTCTATTAATCTTTTCAAGTTCCATCATTAAGTTAGTTTTATTTTGTAACCGTCCTGCTGTATCGATAAAAACAGTATCAATATCATTATTAATAGCATATTCTAATCCTTCATAGATAACACTAGCAGGATCTACTCCTTCACTTTTACCATAGAAGTCAACACCAATTCTCTCAGCCCATTCTTTTAACTGTTTAGTCGCTCCTGCTCTAAAGGTATCTCCTGCTATTAAAAGAACTTTTCTATTTTTCTCTTTTTCTTTACTAGCAAGTTTAGCGATAGTAGTAGTCTTACCTACACCATTAACTCCTACAAACAAATAGACTGTAGGGTTTGTTTCATGTCTATTTAAATTAGTAGATAATACTTCTCCACTTACATAGATAATAAATAATTCATCTACTATTATCTCTTTTAAAAGAGAAGGATCTGTTATCTTTTCTTCTTTTACTCTTTTTCTTAACTTTTCCATAAAGTTCATAACAGTATTTACACCAATATCAGCATTAATTAGAATTTCTTCTAACTCTTCAAAGTATTCTTCATCTACTTTACTATGATGTTTAGTTAAGTCTAAAAGACGTGATGAGAAAGTATTACGACTTTTTGTAAGTCCTTTATCATAAACTTCTAGGCTATCATGTTCTTCTTTTATTTCTTTTTCTTCTTTTTTTACAAATTTATCTTTTAATTTTGAAAATAAACCCATATATATCACCTAAAATTATTTTATCATAATTTTCTTTGTCTTTAAAGAACATTGTAGGTAATTAGGGTTGTAATCATATTATTATAGCCAGTAAAGGGATGAACTCTTACTTTGTTTGTTTCATCTATTTCTAGAAAAGTTTTATCATTATCTTCTATTAAATAAGATAGTTTTACGCCAAAGAAATCTGCTATTATTCTAATATTACTAAGTTTTTCTCCTTTTCCTTTTACTAAATCTAATAGCGTTGTATAGGGAATGGGAATCTTTTGGGCAAGAAAAAAGTAACTTGATATTCCATTTAATTTCATTAATTCATTAAGTACTCTTATATTCATATTTCCTCCTACTAATTTTATTATAAACATTTATGGTACGAAATCAATAGTTTAAAGTGTCTTTACGAAAACTCGTAAATAGTTGTTTAATGCTTTAGAAATGGTTATACTAATATAATATAGAAGGTAGTGATAAAATGTTAGATAGTTTTATTTTTTGGGTAATTATTTATTTAGTATTTGCAGTTGTTTTTTCACAGACTTTTAAGAAGACTAATAGAGGAATGGAAGATGCAGGGGCTTTAACTATTTTATTAGAATTATTTACAGCTTTGTTTGCACTTTTGTTTTTACCATTATTTGATTTTAAAGTTTCTAATGATATTGATATTTATATTACTTTAGGAGTAGTTATTATAATTTATGCTGTTACTGATAGATTAAATATTGAAGCAAGATATGGGCTTGAACCTTCTACTTTTAGTATGTTAAAACAATTACCAACAGCATTTTCAGTAATCTTAGGAATTATATCTTTAGGTGAAGATA